>NZ_JAQGJT010000118.1 GCF_028290495.1 Tardiphaga sp. | reverse complement strand
GCTTGCCGCCATGCAGCTTCGCGGACAGCTCCACCAGCAGTGCCGCCTGCATCGGACCGTGAAACACCAGGCCGGGATAGAACTCGACCTTGGTGACATAGTCGCGGTCGTAATGGATGCGGTGGCCGTTGAAGGTCAGCGCGGAATAGCGAAACAGCAGTACGGGATCGGCGAAGTGCGTCTCGCGGTGCTGCGCGGCCGGGACTTCCTTTGGCGTGGGGGCGGGCGGCGCCATGCTGGTCGGCGCATCGCGGTAGACGATGTCCTGGCGCTCGCGGATGGCGAGACCGCGCGGCGTGGTGATGAGGTGTTCGACGGACACGAAGCACAGAGCGCCGGTCGAGCCGGTCTTCAGCGTGACGTCGAGGATTTTTGACGAGCGCGTAACGGCGTCACCGACGCGGAGCGTGTCGAGGAATTCGAGCTGGCCACCGGCCCACATGCGGCGCGGCAGCGGCACTGGCGGCAGGAAGCCGCCGCGCGCGGGATGACCGTCGGCGCCGAGCTGATCCATCGGTGCGACCGGCTGCGCGAGGCACCAATGCGTGGTGAAGGGCGCTGCGTCGCCGGGGGCGGGCGCGCCGATATCGAGAAACAACGTGGCGCGCAGGCCCTTTACGAGTTGCGCGGTGACCACGTCGGAGGCCTGATCGGTGCGGCCGATCCAGCTGCGGAGATGGTCGAGATCGAGGGCGTCGGTCATGTGCGCTCCGTTACTTCTGTACTTCACCGATTGCCGGCACGGCGCCGTATTCGCGAGGCGCATCGACGAAGATCGCGGCCGGCGCGGGGTAGGCGACATCGCCGTTCGGCGTCGACACGGTGATGCGGCGCAGATGCGGATGCATCGCGAGATCCGCCATCTCGTTCACTTCGGCGAAGGCGATGTCGGCATCGGTGAGCCGCTGCAGCAGCGCATCACGGGATAACGCGCCAAAAATGTCGCTGACGGTCTGGTCGGTGAAGGCGCGGTTGCGGACGCGCTCGACGCCGTTGGCAAGGCGCGGATCACTGGCCAGAGCGGCATCGCCCAGCACCTTCGTGCAGAGCGTCTTCCACTCCCGTTCGCTCTGGATCGAGATCAGGATGTCCTTGCCGTCCTGTGAGCGAAACACGCCGTAGGGCGCGATTGACGGGTGCGCGAGGCCCATGCGCTTCGGCGGATTGCCGGCCTCGGCGTTGAGCAGCGGCACCGTGAGCCAGTCGGCCATCACGTCGAACATCGACAGCCGGATATCGGCGCCCTGTCCGGACACCGAACGGCCGATCAGGGCCTCAAGGATAGCGGCATGCGCCGCCGCGCCGGTGGCGACATCGACGATCGAGACGCCGACCCGCGACGGACCTTCCGGGCCGCCGGTGATGGAGGCGAGGCCGCTCTCGGCCTGGATCAGCAGGTCATAGGCCTTGCGATGCGCATAGGGGCCGGTGTCGCCGTAGCCGGTGATGGTGCAGCAGATCAGCCGCGGATAGTCTTTTCGCAGACGCTCCAGTGTGAAGCCGAGTCTGTCCATCGAGCCCGGCTTGAGATTCTGCAGGAACACGTCGGCGGTGGCGATCAGTTCTTCGAGGGTGCGGCGGCCGTCCGGCGTGGCGAGATCGATCACCACGGAATCCTTGCCGCGGTTGAGCCACACGAAGTAGCTGCTCTGGCCCTTGGCTGCAGCGTCATAGCCGCGCGCGAAATCGCCTTCCGGGCGCTCCACCTTGATGACATGAGCGCCGGCGTCGGCGAGACGCGAACTGCAGAACGGTGCGGCCACCGCCTGTTCGACGGCGATGACAGTCAATCCTTGAAGCGGCAGCATGGCGTGTCTCCGAATTCCCGGTCGTCATTGCGAGCGAAGCGAAGCAATCCAGAAGCCACAAGCGAGGGCTGGATTGCTTCGCCGCAAGGGCTCCTCGCAATGACGAAGGAGGGGCCCGCGTCTGTCGGCCGAAATTAGTACGAGCGCGGCATGCCGAGCACGTGCTCGGCGACATAGGACAGGATCAGGTTGGTCGAGATCGGCGCCACCTGATACAGCCGCGTCTCGCGGAATTTGCGCTCGACGTCGTATTCCTCGGCGAAACCGAAGCCGCCGAAGGTCTGCACGCAGGCGTTGGCCGCTTCCCACGACGCATCCGCCGCCAGCATCTTGGCCATGTTGGCCTCGGCGCCGCAGTCCTGCCCGGCCTCGTATTTGCGCACGGCTTCCTTGACCATCAGTTCGGCGGCGCGCATGGCGGCGTAGCTCTTGGCGATCGGAAACTGGATGCCCTGATTTTGGCCGATAGGGCGGCCGAACACGACGCGCTCCTTGGCATAGGCCGTGGCCTTGGCGATGAACCACTTGGCGTCGCCGATGCATTCGCTGGCGATCAGGATGCGCTCGGCGTTCATGCCGGACAGGATGTAACGAAAGCCCTTGCCTTCCTCGCCGATCAGATTGGCCGCCGGCACCTTGAGGTCGGTGAAGAATACCTCGGTGGTGGCGTGGTTCATCATGGTGCGGATCGGGCGAATTTCGAGGCCGTTGCCCTTGGCTTCCTTCATGTCGACCAGGAATACCGACAGGCCATCGGTGCGCTTGGCCGACTGGTCCTTCGGCGTGGTGCGGGCGAGCAGCAGCATCAGGTCTGAATGTTCGGCCCGACTGGTCCAGATCTTCTGGCCGTTGACGATGTAGTTGCCGTCGGCATCTTTCTTGGCAAACGTCTTCAGCGAGGTGGTATCGGTGCCGCTGGTGGGCTCTGTCACGCCAAAGGCCTGCAGGCGGACTTCGCCGGTCGCGACCTTCGGCAGCCACTGCGCCTTTTGCGCGTCCGAACCATGCCGCAGCACCGTGCCCATCGTGTACATCTGGGCGTGGCAACCGCCGCCGTTGCAGCCGGCGCGCTGGATCTCTTCGAGGATCGCCGCCGCCGCCGAGAGCTTGAGGCCGGAGCCACCATATTCCTCGGGGATCAATACCGAGAGATAGCCCGCTTCGGTCAGCGCGTTGACGAAAGCGCTGGGGTAGGCCATTTCGCGATCGAGCTTGCGCCAGTATTCGCCGGGAAACTGAGCGCAGAGTTTGGCAACCGCGTCGCGAATGTCATGGTAATTTTCCTGGAACTCGTCCTGTTCCGCGGCTTCATTTTTCATCAGGGAATTTACATTCTCTTATCGGGGAAAAATCAGGATATGCGAACCGGCAACGTCTCGTAGCCTTTGACGAAGCTCGAATATACCCGCTTGGGCTCGCCGACAACCTCGATATGCTCGAAGCGCTTGAGGATTTCCTCCCACACGATCTTGAGCTGCAACTCGGCCAGCCGCATACCGACGCAGCGGTGGATGCCGAAGCCGAACGACAGATGCGTCCGCGGCCTTGCGCGGTCGATAATGAAGTCGTTGGGGTTCTCGATCATCTCGTCGTCGCGGTTGCCGGAGACGTACCACATCACCACGCGGTCGCCTTTTTTGATGGTCTTGCCGCCGAGTTCGGTATCCTGCAACGCCGTGCGCCGCATATGCGCCAGTGGGGTCTGCCAGCGGATCACCTCGGGCACCATGGTGTCGATCAGCGCCGGATTGGCGCGCAGCTTGCGGTACTGATCCGGGTTCTCGTGCAAGGCCAGCACCGAGCCGGTCATGGTGTTGCGGGTGGTGTCGTTGCCGCCGACGATCAGGAGGATGATGTTGCCCATCAGCGTGTCCGGATCCATGTGCCGCGTCGCGTCGCTGTGCGCCATCATCGAGATCAGGTCATTCCGCGGATCGGAATTGACGCGCTCGTTCCAGAGTCGCTCGAAATAAGCGGCGCATTCGTCCATCTCGCGGCGACGTTCTTCCTCGGAAGACACGATGCCGCTCTTCGGCAGGGCGGTGGAGACATCCGACCAGCGTGTCAGTTTTTGCCGTTCCTCCCACGGGAAGTCGAACAAGGTCGCCAGCATCTGCGTGGTCAGTTCGACCGAGACGCGCTCGACGAAATCGAACGTCTCGTTGCGCGGCAGGCCGTCCAGAACCTTGCAGACCCGGCTGCGGATCAGCACCGCCAGCTCGTCGAGATGCGCCGGCGTGAACATCGGCGATACCGTCTTGCGCTGCGGGCCGTGCCTGGGCTCGTCCATCGCGATGAAGCTCGGCCAGTCATAGCCTTGCGGCACGTCGCGGATCGCGATGCCGCCATGCTTGACGTCGGAGGAAAAAATGCCGGCATTGGTGTCGACATGCATGATGTCGTTGTATTTGGTGACCGACCAGTACGGTTCGATCGGCGCGTTGGTGCAGTAGTGCACCGGCTCTTCGCGGCGCAGCCTCTCGAACCACGGCCACAGCGTGTCGGTTGCGAAAAGCTTGGGCGCGCCGGGATGAAAATCCTTTAGCGGCGTTGCATAGGCCTGCTCGCGCGCGATGCGCTGGCGCGAGGCGTTTTCGGTCTCGATGGTGCCGTGCATGTGGAATTCCTTGTGTTCGCCCCGATATGCGCCGTGGAAAGTTCCGGCGCTTTATTTTGCTTAATTACACTCTGTTGCGGGCGTTCGCGCAAGGCCGCGCGCGGCTTTTTGCAACCAAGGAAGGGATTGATCTGGCTGCCGTTTTCCTGTCTTCAATAGGGAAACGCGCGCGTCCGACGCGCCGGCAAGATCCTGACCGGAGGCACGTTTCATGATTCCGAACGCCCAGCGCATGTTCAATTTCGACCTCGGAGAGACCGCCGACGCGATCCGCGAGACAGTGCGCGATTTTTCGCAGGCCGAGATCGCGCCGCGCGCCGAAGAGATCGACAAGACCAACACGTTTCCCCGCGACCTGTGGCCGAAGCTCGGCGCGCTCGGCCTGCATGGCATCACGGTCGAAGACGAGTATGGCGGCTCCGGGCTCGGCTATCTCGAACATTGCCTGGCGGTGGAAGAAATTTCGCGGGCTTCGGCCTCGGTCGGGCTGTCCTACGGCGCGCACTCCAACCTCTGCGTCAACCAGTTGCGCCGCAACGGCACGGACGCACAGAAGCGCAAGTACCTGCCGAAGCTGATCTCCGGCGAGCACGTCGGCGCGCTGGCGATGTCCGAGCCCGGAGCCGGTTCCGACGTGGTGTCGATGAAGACCCGCGCCGAGAAGAAGGGCGATCGCTATGTGCTGAACGGCAACAAGATGTGGATCACCAACGGGCCGATCGCCGAGACGCTGGTGGTCTACGCCAAGACCGATCCGGCGGCCGGGCCGCGCGGTATGTCTGCCTTCATCATCGAGAAGGGCATGAAGGGATTTTCCACGGCGCAGAAGCTCGACAAGTTCGGCATGCGCGGCTCCGACACCGGCGAGTTGGTGTTCGAGGATTGCGAGGTGCCGGAGGAGAACGTGCTCGGCACCGTCGGCCGCGGAGTCAACGTGCTGATGTCGGGTCTCGATTACGAGCGTGCGGTGCTGGCGGCCGGGCCGCTTGGCATCATGCAGGCCTGTCTCGATGTGGTGATGCCGTACGTGCACGAGCGCAAGCAGTTCGGCGCGCCGATCGGCACCTTCCAGCTGGTGCAGGGCAAGGTCGCCGACATGTATGTGTTGATGAACGCGGCGCGGGCCTACGTCTATGCGGTGGCTAAAGCCTGCGACCGCGGCGAGACCACGCGGGAGGATGCCGCGGGCGCCATCCTGTTTGCGTCCGAGAAAGCCACACAATGCGCGCTGGACGCGATCCAGCTGCTCGGCGGCAACGGCTACATCAACGACTATCCGACGGGACGGCTGCTGCGAGACGCCAAGCTGTACGAGATCGGGGCGGGCACCAGCGAAATCCGGCGGATGCTGATCGGGCGGGAATTGTTCGATAAGACCGCGTGAGGTTCTTGCTTCTCCCACAGGCGGGCGAGGTCAAGCAGGAAGCGCCGGGCGAGGGGGGCGGTTACGTGTTCGTCGGCTGCTCGTCAAAGAACAGCCTGGTTAGAAGGTCTGCCAATGCTTCGACCTCCTGGGACTTCTCGCTGGATCGAACACACAGAAGGAGCTTCACTGGCGGAAGTGCCGGGAGGTAGTATTCCTTCGCGTGAACCAGGTCCGGTGGAATCATGCGTTGGGGAAACGCCATTAATCCCATACCGGCGGCCGCCGCCGCGAGCTTGGCGTGATAATCGGGGCTTTTGAACGTTATCCTGTAGGCAAGACCGTTTTTCGTCAGGGCCTGAATAAGCATGCTGTCGATCGATAGTTCTGGCCAATTCAGCAACGGGATGGGGGCGCCCGGACTTAAAACGAAGGTCCTGGATCTGACCCAGACGAAATTCTCGACCGATTCCTTGACGATCAGTTGCTCTATCCCCGAACGGTCTTCAGGCTCGATGACGCATGCAATATCGATGTAGCCATCGATCAGGTCTTTCACGATGCCGATCGAATTGTCCGTGTGAACAAACACGTTGGACAGATCAAGGTCATTGCGTTGGAGAAACTCTTTTATGTACAGGCTGGGCACACCGAGCCTGATCGGCTGCGCCTGGCGAGCCATTCCACCCATGGAAAGAACCTGATCGTTCGCGTCGAGAATTCGTCGAGCCTGATGAACCACCAGGCTTCCCAAGCGTGTCAAACTCGAGCCGCCGGTAGTTTTTTGAAACAGGGCTCCGCCGATGCTGCTTTCCGCGCGCTTGATCTGCGAACTGACGGCCGGTTGACTAAGGCCGACCATCGTCGCCGCCTTGCTCAGGCTGCCGGCTTCTGAAATCGCGACAATCGTTCTGTAGATTTCGATCGGAATGGTGACGGAGGGTGTCCGCATTTAACTTCCACTGGTTTGGATGTTGTCGCAAATTTAGTTGAACTTGCAATAGGATACCAGTCAAGGCGCGGCGGCGACGTAACGGCGGTATCTGTGGCGTGAAATGAGTCTCACCTCATCGCGGGCTTCAGGACTGGTATGACGCGCCAGACCTGTTTGTCCTCGCAGCCATCATGTTACCGGAAGTGGCTTTTCGTGTCGCGGAATGGGCTCGCGGTTTCGCTCACAACCGGCGCGGCCCAAGCTCAAAATCGCTCAACGCTACTCCAGCCCGTTCACCTTTGCCACCCATGTCCGCACGTCGGTGAGCACCTGCGGCAGGACGGCGTGGACGTCCTGCACGGTCATGCCGGCCTTGATGCGGGGGTCATAGAGGATGTTGAGGATGTACTGGTCGAAGACGTCGAAATATCCCATCTGGACGTTGTCGTTGAACATCGTCCACGGCACCGAACTGGTGTCGTTGATCGGGCCGAGCGACTGCAGCAGTTCCTCATAGGCACAGTCGAGGAAGATGAAGTCGCCGTTATCGACGGTGAGGATGACGTCGGAATGCTCGATCTCGAAGGCCTCGTTCTTGCGGAAGCCGGACAGGCATTGCGGGTCGAGCGAGTTGCGAATCTCCTTGGCGCGTTCAGCGCCGTAGAAGGTCGAGATGGTGCGGTACAGGTCGCGGTCGCGCACCAGCTTGACCATGATATTGGCGTCGCCAGAGGTCTCCGACATGGCGATATCGAGATGCTGCACGCGCAAGGCGATGTCGGTCACGACCTTGGTGATCTGCGCCTTGCGGTCGGAGCGGCCTTCGGCGAATACACGCACCGGCAGTTCGTATTTGCGGATGCGGTCGACGCGGCCGGCAAGGTGATACTCGGCGCCGAACGCGGTTTTTAAAAAACCGTCGATGATCTCCGCATCGGTGAAGGTTTTCTTTTCGGCGCGCTGGCGCGAGGCGACGGCAGCCGGTTCGGTCGCGTGCAGCGGTGACGCGCATATCAATCCGATGGCGCAGGCGGCCATCGCGATGGCGAATAACCCGTGATTGGCTGGGGCGCGCATTGCATCCAAACTGTCGCATGGCGCGGGGCGGCGCAAGCCTTCAATGCTCGCCCGGGTAGAAGATTGCCATCTTCTCCCGGGCGACTACAGGTCGGAAATCAGTTCTTCACGACCACGGTCGCGCCGACCGAGACGCGGTTGTAGAGGTCGGTGACATCGTCATTGGTCATGCGGAAGCAGCCCGAGGACACCGCCTGGCCGATCGTCTCCGGCTCGTTGGAGCCGTGGATGCGGTACAGCGTTGAACCGAGATACATCGCACGCGCCCCCAGCGGGTTGTCGGGACCGCCTTCCATGTGGCGCGGCAGGTCTGGACGGCGCGCGATCATCTGCGACGGCGGGGTCCAGCTCGGCCATTCCTTCTTGGCGGTGATGCGGTGAACACCGCCCCAGCGGAAGCCGTCGCGGCCAACACCGATGCCGTAGCGCAGCGCCCGGCCGCCGTCCTGCACCAGATAAAGCCGGCGCTCGGCGGTGTTCACGACGATCGTGCCGGGTGCGTAGCGGGTGTCGAAGCCGACCACCGCGCGCGGCACCGGGCTGGAGCCGCTCGGCGTGCCCAGGTTGGAGAAGAAATTCGAGAACGGCGAATCGTTGACCTCGACGTCGGCTGACCGTGCCGGCTGTGGGCGCGCTCGCGCGTCGGCGGGCAGCGACAGGGAGATAAACGCAGTTGCAGCAACGAGCACGGCCAATAGTCGCTTCATCGGATTCCTCGCCATTGAATTGAGTCACAGAGAGGACACAATCTCGCTGATTTCGCAAGCCACAGCCGCGTGAGGCCGGTTTGTGACGGTACCCTTTGACGGACAGCCTCAACAATGGTTGATCTGCCGGCAGAGTGAGAAATATCAACTGGAGTGAAATGATGAACGGTGCGGAAAGCCTGGTACGGACGCTGGTCGCGGGCAATGTCGATGTGTGCTTCTCCAACCCTGGCACGTCGGAGATGCATTTCGTCGCGGCGCTGGACCGCGTCGAGGGTATGCGCTGCGTGCTCGGCCTGTTCGAGGGCGTGGTGACCGGCGCCGCCGATGGTTACTATCGCATGAAGGGCACGCCGGCCTCGACGCTACTGCATCTCGGCCCCGGCCTCGCCAATGGTCTGGCCAACCTGCACAATGCCAAGAAGGCCAATTCCGGCATCGTCAATATCGTCGGCCAGCACGCCGTCTACCACATCGAATACAACGCGCCGCTGACCTCGGACATCGAGGGCCTGGCGCGGCCGATGTCGCAATGGGTCCGCACCTCGCCGGATTCGAAGTCGATCGCCAGCGACGGCGCTGACGCGATTGCCGCCGCCAAGAGCGGCCAGGTCGCGACCCTGATCCTGCCCGCCGACACCGCCTGGGGCGACGCCAATGGCATCGCGGAAGTGCCCGCGCCGTCGCAGAGCGCCGGCTATTCTTCGCAGGCGGTCGATGCTGCCGCGAAGGTGCTGAAATCCGGCGAACCGACGCTGCTGCTGATGACCGGCAGCGCGCTGACCGAGAAGGGACTTGCACTGGCCGCCCAGATCGCTGGAAAGACCGGCTGCAAGGTGATGGGCCAGACGTACAATCCGAAGATGGCGCGCGGCGCCGGACGCTTTGCAATCGACCGCATTCCCTATGTGATCGAACTGGCGCTGCCGATCCTGAAGGATTTTCGGCACATCGTGCTGATCGAGGCCAACGATCCCGTGGCGTTCTTCGCCTATCCGAACAAGCCGAGCATGCTGAAGCCGGACGGCTGCGACGTTCACCGCGTCACCGAGATCGGCGAAAATTCGGTTGCTGCCCTTGAGGCTCTGGCCGGCGCGCTCGGCGCCAAGCCGTCCGACGTGCAGCCGCAGAAACTGGTCGAACTGGCCCGGCCGACCGGCGCGCTGAACCATGCCTCGATCGCGCAGGCGATCGCGATGGCGATTCCGGAAAACGCGATCATGGTGGATGAATCGCTGACCACCGGTCGCGGCTTCTTCCCGCCGACCGCCGCCGCCAAGCCGCACGACTGGCTGCAGAACATGGGCGGTTCGATCGGCTTCTCGACGCCGGTCGCGACTGGCGCTGCGGTGGCCTGTCCCGATCGCAAGGTGATTTGCATGGTCGGCGACGGCAGCGCGATGTATACGCTGCAATCGCTGTGGACGCAGGCCCGCGAAGGTCTGGACATCACCACCATCGTGTTCGCCAACCGCAAATACCAGATCCTGCTTGGCGAATTTGACGGCGTCGGCGCCGGCCACCCCGGCCAGCGCGCGCTCGACATGCTCAACCTCGACCGCCCGGCGCTCGACTGGGTGGCGCTTGCCAAGGGCATGGGCGTCCCGGCGCGCTCGGTGACAACCGCGGATGATTTCAACAAGGCTCTGGCGGATGCGATGGCCGAGAAGGGCCCGAAGCTGATCGAAGTCGTGACCTGAAATCGAGCCGTGTGAATCACAGTTGCTCTGCGACAGCCTTGTTTTGAATTGTGCCCCCGCCAGGATCTGGCGGGGGTTTTTCGTTGGCGACCTTGTCGCGCGGATCGCTACGCGGTGCTTTCTATAAATCCGAGGTAAACAATTTTAGAGTGTTATATTAAATAAAACAACTTTAACTGGACGACGCGTCAAGGGTGCGATACGACTGCGGCGACCTCGCACTCAGTTTGCTGCCCGGTTAGATTCTTCTTCGCCAGATATCCGCTCAGCCCAATTGTGCCGGTCATCACCCGTAAAACGGAGGACGCGCTTCATGGCATCGTTTCTTGATTTGCAGAATGGATTTTACAACGCGCTATCGCAGGGACTGGGATTCCCGCCCGGCAGTCCCTTTCAACTGATCCAGCCATCGCCGCCGCTGGTGGCCGGACCGAAGCAGGACGCTGCTGTCTGGAATTACTTCAATCTGATTCCACCGGCCACGCTCACCAACGACTTCGTCCAGAGCGGCGGCAACCAGTTCTTCAGTGATTATTCCGGCCTGCTGTCGACGCTGAAGGGCGCTCCCAATACATTCGAGACGGATGTCGGCCCAGCCTGCTTGGCGGCCTGGAATGCTTATGCCATGACGCTGCCGCTGACGGTGTCGCTCAGCATGATGCCGGCCGTATTCCAGCGATGGGCGGCGCTCAACGGCTACATGTCGGTCGCCAACACGGGGGCGAATGACCTGGCGGCGATGGTGCTGGATCCAATCACGGCCGCGAAGCTCGCCATCATGCCCTATTCCGGTACGTCGCCGACCAATCAGCCGAACTGGGACGCCGGTTACAATGATCTGGCCAACATGCTGGCGGTCGCGCCGTCGCGCAGCTTCCAGTTTGACAGCAGCACGGCGAACTCCAACGTCTCGAACACCTGGTGCAACGGCAGCCAGTCGGCGTACTTCGGCCTCTGGTCGAACAGTTCGTCGTCCTCGTCGCAGAGCCAGGCCTTCGCTTCCAGCGGCGTGACGGTGAGTACCAGCTTCCAGCACGTGACGCCGTTCACGGCGGTGCCTGGTCCCTGGTACAGTTCGGCCGCGATGGGCGAAGCGTTCAGCAACAGGAGCGGGGCGCCGTGGGTCTCCGGGCCAACCAACTGGGGCAACACCTTCGATCCGACCAGCGGCAAGATGGCGCGCTTCGCGTCCAGTATCGTCGTGGCTTCCGGCATGTTCATCAAGGTCGAATCGCAGGCATCTTTCAGCCAAGCCGATCAGGCGGCGATTCAGCAGTCGTCGTCTGGCGGGATGTGGCCGTTCTACTCGCAAAGCAACAACAGCGGCACCACCACCAGCACCAGTTTCGACAACCAGGGACACATGACGGCGGTCATTACCAGCCAGCCTGGCGTTCCGATCGTGCTCGGCGTCAATGTCGAGCCGGTGGCGAACTATGTCGGCACCGCCGTCGTGGGAGCCCAGTTGCGCGCCCAGGCATTGAGCACGAAGGCAGCGTAAGTTTGTGAACAGCCACCGTCTCATGACTTGAAGCACAGGCCGGCGGGTAACTCGCCGGCCTGTTTTTTCGAGCCGCAATCTGGCGTCGCCGATGCGCACATTGCAAAATCGCTGGTACAATTTTCTGGTCGATACGCTTTCGCTCGACCGCTCGCTTTTTCAGATCTGGCTTCCGGCGGCGCCGATCGCTGCGACCGACGCGTCGCTCTGGAATTGCCAGAATGTGATTCCGCCGGCGTCGCTGACTTTCAACCGCGCCAACGGCGAGGCCATACGGCTGTCAGATCAATATGTGGCGGTGGCAAGCCAGATGGAAGCGCCGCGCGGCGCATTGGCGCAGGCGATCGGTGAGCCGAATGCAAAAGCGTGGTCGGCCTTTCTCGCAACGCAAGGTCCAATCCCTGCCGATAGCGACTTGCCTCTGCTGTTTCAGAATTGGGCCGCACGACATGCCACCGGTGTGATGTCCGAAGGGGTGGCGTTCCTGTCACGTGTCGTTCTGGCAAGGCCTGCGGGCGGATCGCCGTCCTTTCCTTTGGCCGATGCGAAACTGCCGGAATTCGGCGGTGGCTATGCCGATCTGCTGAACCTGCTGGGTGCGTCGTCGGGCGCGAGTGGGGACTTCGATAGCAGGACTGTTTCCGCGGACGTTAGTCAAACATGGACCGGCGGCGCCGATAGCGCTGTTGCTGGACTTTGGGCAGATAATGATGGCGCGCCGCTGCATCGCAAGTTTGCCGCCAGCACGGTCACGGCGCGCGTGGAGGTGGGGGCGCGTGCGCAATGGGTCGTCATACCGGCCGCGTGGTACGATTCCTCCGTGTTGGCGACGGCGTTCAGCAGCGCTGCCTCGCCGCCATGGCGATCCGACGCCACTCCTTCCTGGAACGACTTCTTCGCGCCGGGTGGCAGTATGCGCCGGGCGCCGGCTTCGCTGCTCGTCGTTGATGCGCTCAATATCACGGTGACCTCGGACGCCGATTTTGATCGGACCGAGCAGCAGTTGATCCTGCAACATGCGCCTGCGGGCCTGTGGCCGCTTTATGCGCCGATCACCGACGCTGCCGACACGGTGGTTAGCTTCGGGCGCACGGACAAGATGTCGATCGGGATCACCACCCGAAGCGGTTGTCCGGTCATGCTTGGCGCCAACGTGCTCGGCATCGCGCGCTATCTCGGTCGCGCCGACTGATCCGTGTGTAACGTTGTGTCAAGACACAGTTTAATGACGCGGGCCATTGACGCAGAAAGCACGGTCGTCGAATAGGGCATGCGTTTGGCGTTGGTCCCGATCTTGCAAGCAATTGTGCGGCGATCGTCTCGCGTAATAGTGGCGATTGCATTCGTATTCATCACGAGGAACCGGCATGAACAGGCGTGAATTTACCAAGCTGATGGCGTTGACGGGTACGGCGATCGGTGCGGGCATCCCGCTCGGCTTGACGCGTGCTGTCGGTCAGACCAAGGGCGGCATCCTCAACACCATCATCCAGCCGGAGCCGCCGATTCTCGTCACGGCGTTGAACCAGCAGCAGCCGACGCTGACGCTGGGCGGAAAGATCTATGAGAGCCTGTTGCGCTACAGCTCCGAGCTGAAGCCGATGCCGGGCCTTGCCGAGTCCTGGACGGTGTCGCCGGACGGTCTTGTCTACACCTTCAAGCTTTTCCCCAAGATCACCTTCCATGACGGCCATGCGCTGACCTCCGAGGACGTCGTGTTCTCGGTGATGAAGGTACTGACAGAAACCCACGCGCGTGCCCGCGGCACGTTCCTGCGCATCGACAAGGCCGAAGCGCCCGATCCGCTCACCGTGGTATTCACGCTGAAGGCGCCGTTCGCGCCGTTCCTCAATTCGTTCGACTGCACCACTGCGCCGATCGTGCCCAAGCACATCTATGAGGGTACTGACTTCCGCAAAAACCCGGCCAACGCGCAGGCGATCGGCTCCGGCCCGTTCAAGCTCAAGGAATGGGTCAAGGGCTCGCACATTCATCTCGTCAAGCACGAAGGCTATTACCGCGCCGGCGAACCGCATCTCGATGAAATCATCTACCGCGTGATTCCCGACGGCGCCGCGCGCGCCGTGGCGCTGGAGCAGGGTACCGTGCAGCTGACCCAGTGGACCGACGTCGAGCTGTTCGACGTTGCCCGTTTGTCGAAGTTGCCCAACGTGGAAATGACCACCAAGGGATACGAATTCTTCGCGCCGCATTTCTGGCTGGAGATGAATACCCGCGTCAAGCCGATGGACGACAAGCGCTTCCGCCAGGCGGTAATGTTCGCGGTCGACCGCAAGATGCTGCTGCAGCGCGTGTTCTTCAATCTCGGCAAGGTTGCCACCGGCCCGGTGTCGTCGAAGACCCGGTTCTACGAGAAGGACGTCAAGAACTACGATTACTCGCTCGACAAGGCCAAGGCGCTGCTCGACGAGATGGGCCTGAAGCCCGGCGCCGACGGCAAGCGCGTGACGCTGAAGTTCCTGGTGCCGCCCTATGGCGACCTGTGGCAGCGTTCGGCGGAATTCTTCAAGCAGTCGCTCGGCCGCGTCGGTATCGATATCCAGCTCGAAAATCTCGATCTCGCCGGCTGGGCCGAGCGCACCAGCAACTGGAATTTCGAAATGACCAGCAATCTGCTGTATCAGTTCGGCGATCCGGCCCTCGGCGTTTCGCGCAGCTACATTACGGCGAACATCCGCAAGGGCATCCTGTTCTCCAACATCGCCGGCTATTCCAATCCGGAGGTCGATCGGCTATTTGAGGAAGCTGCTGTCGCGACGACGGACGCCAAGCGACAGGAACTCTACACGGCGGTGCAGAAGATCGTTGTCGAGGACGTTCCGATCGCCTGGATGATCGAGCAGGATTTTCCGAATTTCATCGACAAGCGGCTGAAGAACGTCATCACCACCGGCATCGGTGTGCATGAAACGTTCGGGGCTGTTACGCTCGGTTAAGGCCGATCTACTTTTCACGACACGATACGACGTCAGTCCGGCAGCGCGCGGGCTGACGTCCGGTTTAACGGGCATTTGGAAGGTTGCGGCCATGGACAGACGTGAATTCGCCAAGCTGATGGGTGTCAGCGCCTTAGCGCTCTCGGGACTTCCTCTCGGCATCACCCGTGCAGTTGGCCAGACCAGGGGCGGCACCCTCAACACCGTCATCCAGCCGGAGCCGCCTATCCTCGTCACGGCGCTGAACCAGCAGCAGCCGACGCTGACGCTGGGCGGCAAGATCTACGAGAGCCTGCTGCGCTACGATTTTGACCTCAAGCCGATGCCCGGTCTCGCCAAGTCCTGGGAGATCTCGCCGGACGGCATGACTTATACGTTCAAACTATACCCCAACATCACCTTCCACGATGGTCATCCGCTGACGTCCGAAGATGTCGTATTCTCGATGACCAAGATTCTGCTGGAGACGCACGCCCGCGCCCGCGGCACCTTTGCGCGTATCGAGACGGCCGAGGCGCCGGATCCGCTTACGGTTGTGTTCAAGTTGAAGACGCCGTTCGCGCCATTCCTCGGCGCGCTCGATTGCACCACCGCGCCGATCGTGCCGAAGCACATCTATGACGGCAGCGACTACCGCAAGAATCCCGCCAATGCCCAGGCGATCGGCTGCGGCCCGTTCAAGCTCAAGGAATGGGTCAAGGGATCGCACATTCATCTGGTGAAGCACGAAGGTTACTACCGCCCCGGCGAGCCGTATCTCGACGAGATCATTTACCGCATCATTCCGGACGCGGCGTCGCGCTCGGTGGCGCTGGAGCAGGGCACCGTGCAGCTGACGCAGTGGACCGACATCGAGGCATTCGATGTGGCGCGGCTGTCGAAGCTGCCGAACTACGAAATCTCGACCAAGGGTTACGAGTTCTTCGCTCCGCATTCGTGGCTCGAACTCAATAATCGCGTCAAGCCGATGGACGACAAGCGTTTCCGTCAGGCGATCGTGTATGCCATCGACCGCAAGGCGCTGCTGCAGCGGATCTATTTCGGCATCGGCAAGCTCGCCAACGGCCCGGTTTCGTCGAAGACCCGGTTCTACGAGAAAGACCTGAAGCAGTACGAGTATTCGCTCGACAAAGCCAAGGCGCTGCTCGACGAGATGGGTTTGAAGCCGGGCGCAGATGGCAAGCGGGTGACGCTGAAATATCTGGTGCCGCCCTATGGCGAGAGCTATCAGCGCACCGGCGAGTTCATTCGGCAGACGCTGGGCCGTGTCGGCATCGACATCCAGTTGGAAAATACCGACATTGCCGGCTGGGCCGAGAAGTGCAGCAACTGGGATTACGACATGACCATGAACCTGGTCTACCAGTTCGGCGATCCGGCCCTCGGCGTCGCGCGCACCTACGTCAGCTCGAACATCAAGAAGGGCATCCTGTTCTCCAACACCGCCTGTTATTCGAATCCGGAAGTCGACCGGTTGTTCGAGGAAGCGGCCGTCGCCACCTCCGACGAGAAGCGCCAGGATCTGTACACGCAGGTGCAGAAGATCCTGGTGGAGGACATGCCGGTTCTGTGGATGTTCGAGGCGGAATACCCCAACTTCGTCGACAAGCGTTTGAAGAACGTGCTGTCGACGGCGGTCGGCGTCCACGAGACGTTCGGATCGGTCTCGTTCGGATGACGATGTTGTCGATCGATGCGAAGGGCAGCCGCGTCGTCGCGGTGGCCCTCGCGCTTGTGGGCTGGCTGGTCAAGTTCGTCGCGGTTGTGCTGGTCATCGCGAC
>NZ_JAQGJT010000116.1 GCF_028290495.1 Tardiphaga sp. | reverse complement strand
GATGAGATCGGAGAGGTCCATAACGGTGCCGGGCTCAATTCGCGACGCCTGGGAGCGTCGACGCCACGCACCTGCGGCGCGTCACGGCGGTGCGCCTTGCGCGCGCACCGGCGACGGACACTTCCCGGGCCATCATCACTCGTCAGTTTCGCCCGGCTCATACAAGGTCTCGCGCCCGAGCCGGTCGAGGCAGATTTCGGCCGTCCACGGCAGCATGAGCGAGCCGCAGCGGCTGTCGCGGTAGATGCGCTCGAGCGGCAGGCTCTTCAGCATGGCCTGGCCGCCGCAGGTGCGGATCGCCAGCGTCGCGATCTCATTGGCGCCTTCCATCGCGGAGTATTGCGCGGCGTAGGCGCGCAGCACCTGCTCCTTGCTGGGATTGGGGCCGGCTTCGGTGACCGCCTGAAACCAGATCGCCTTGATCTGCTCCAGTTTTATTTGCATCTGCGCCACCGCGATCTGCTTGGTCGGATACATCCGGCGCTTGACCGGCGGCATGCCCGGCACTTCGCCGCGCAGATATCTGATGGTGAAATCATAGGCCGCCTGCGCCAGACCGACATAGGTCGGCGACAGCGTCAGGAACATGTGCGGCCAGCGCATTGCCGCCTGGAAATACACGCCGCGCGGCATCAGCGCCGCGTCAAACGGCACGAAGACATCCTTGAACAGCAGCGTGCGCGAAACCGTGCCGCGCATGCCCAAGGGATCCCAGTCGCCAACCACCGCGACGCCCGGCGCGTCGGCGGGGACTGCGAGATACAGCGTGTTGCGGCGGGAGGCTTTCTCGCCTTCGGCCACCTCGGTGCACAGCACGCCGTAATAGTTGGCGTGGCCGGCCAGCGATGCAAAGATCTTCTTGCCGTTGACCAGCCAGCCGCCCTCGACCGGCTTCGCCTCGGTGCCGAACGCGACGCCGCCCGCGGCCGCCGCGCCGCCTTCGGAGAATGGCTGCGAATAGATCGCGCCGTCCTCAATGATGCGCTTGTAGTGGATGGCGCGGCGGCGCTCCTGATCGGCGCGGGTGGGCTCGTCCATCTCGAGGTCGTCGGCCAGCGGGCCGGACCACAGCGTTGAGCAGACATGCATGTTCCAGGTCAGCGCGGTGGCGCCGCAATAGCGACCGATCTCGGCGGCGGTCATCGCGTAGGTCTGGTAGCCCGCGCCGAGCCCGCCGTGAACTTTCGGGATCGCAATGCCGAGCAGGCCGGCTTGATGCAGATCCTTGTAGTTCTCCGCCGGGAAGGTCGCTTCCCTGTCCCAGACCGGCGCACGGCCGGCGAACACGGTCTGCCCGAGCGTGCGCGCCCGGGTCATGATCTCCGCCTGTTCGTCAGTCAGGCCGTAGGCCTTGGCGTCGAAGATCGGTTTGTCGAGTACGATGGCGTCGAGGTCGAGTTTGGCCGGCATGGTCATGAGGAGGTTCCCGAAACTTCATGACTGGTGGACAGGAAGTTGCCCAGCACTTCGTTGAATTCGTTGGGCCGTTCCATGTTGACGAGATGGCCGACGCCTTCGAGTTCGACATAGGTCGAGCCCTTTACGAAGGTCGCCATCTTCGCCATCGTCTTGGCCGGTGCATTGTTATCCCTGGAGCCCGACAGCAGCAGCGTCGGCACCGCGATGTCGGCGAGGTTCTTGCGAAGGTCGAAGCCGATCATCGATTTCATCGAGGCGCGATAGGTCTCCGGTTTCACCGAAGCCATGCAATCGCGCGCCAAAGCTACGCCGGCTTCACTGGGTTCATCACCGAGCAGGTCCTGCACCAGCTTCGGCGCCATCGACGCCATGGTCTCGCCGCGGTCAAGCGGGCCGAGCCGGGCCTCGATGAAATTCTTCTGCCACTCGCCGTCGGAACTGCCGAATGCCGAACTGGTCTGCGCCAGCACTGCGGCGCCGGCGAGATCGGGATAGGACAGCAGAAACTGCTGCACGATCATGCCGCCGATCGAATGGCCGACCAGCACCGGCTTGACGGCGCCGAGCTGCGCCAGGAAATCCTTCAATGCGGTGGCGAGGCTGGAGATGCTGACTTCGGGCAGGGGCTGCGAGCCGCCATAGCCCGGCATGTCCCAGGCGACGGCATGATAGCGGTCGCCGAATGCGTCGAGCTGGTTGCGCCAGCCGCGCGCGGCGCCGCCGATGCCGTGCAGGAAGACCAGCGGCGTGGCCGCGGGGTCACCCGCCGACTCGTAGCCGAAGCGGCCGTCTGTGGTGGTCTTGGCTGCGGAGTGAGTCACGGCGCATCTCCCTGTGGACTGGATTGCCATCGATCCTAGCAGGGTAAAATTATATGAAAAGCGATAGTTTTAGACTTAAAGGGCCCCCGGGTGCCTAGCGGACAGGCAGGTTAAGCGCACAATACGCGAGCGTGCCGACCTGCGGCCATGGCTCTTGTCCGAAATCTCTTTAGGTTTAAAACAATCCCGTCGCCTGAACGCAGGAAAGCAAACATGTCCGATCAATCGTTTCTGTCGTGGCCGTTTTTCGAGGACCATCACCGCAAGCTGTCCGCGGAGCTTTCGCAATGGGCGGCGGCCAATGTGCCGGCCCTGATCGACCATCACGACACCGACGGATCGTGCAAGCGACTGGTGCGGGCGTTGGGCGATGCCGGCTGGCTGCGCGTGGCGGTGCCCGCCAGCCACGGCGGACTGTACCCCACCTTCGACGTGCGCGCGCTGTGTCTGGTGCGCGAGACGTTGGCCTATGTCAGCGGCCTCGCCGACTTTGCCTTTGCGATGCAGGGATTGGGCACCGGGCCGATCAGCCTGTTCGGCACCGATGAGTTGAAAGCGCGCTATTTGCTACGCGTGGCCAAGGGCGAGTCGATTGCGGCCTTTGCGCTGTCGGAGCCCGATGCCGGCTCCGACGTGGCGGCGATGACCACGTCGGCCGTGCCGGATGGTCCGGATCACGTGCGCATCAACGGCCTCAAGACCTGGATTTCCAACGGCGGCATTGCCGATCATTACGTGGTGTTCGTGCGCACTGGCGAGGCCGGCGCCCGCGGCATCAGCGCCTTCGTTGTCGATGCCGATACGCCGGGCCTGACGATCTCCGAGCGCATCGACGTGATCGCGCCGCATCCGCTGGCGACGCTGAAATTCGAGGATTGTCGCGTGCCGCTCGCCAACCGCATCGGGCGGGACGGTGAGGGCTTCAAGGTGGCGATGGCGACGCTCGACGTGTTTCGCTCGACGGTCGGCGCCGCAGCGCTCGGGCTTGGCCGGCGCGCACTCGACGAAGCGATCCATCGCTCGGCCACGCGAAAAATGTTCGGTCATACGCTAGGCGACCTGCAGCTCACTCAAGCGGGCCTCGCCGACATGGCGACCGACATCGATGCCTCCGCGCTGCTGGTGTATCGCTCGGCCTGGACCAAGGATCAGGGCGCGCCGCGCATCACCCGCGAAGCCGCGATGGCCAAGATGTTCGCCACCGAGGCCGCGCAAAAGGTGATCGACCGCGCCGTGCAGATTTTTGGCGGCATGGGCGTGCAATCCGGCGTCAAGGTCGAGGAGCTGTACCGCGAAATTCGCGCGCTGCGGATCTACGAGGGCGCGACGGAAGTCCAGAAGGTCATCATCGGCCGCGAACTGATCAAGGCCGCGCAGGCGGCTATCTCGTAAGAGCTAATTGTAACTCGTCATGGCCGGGCTTGTCCCGGCCATGACGATGTCGCGCGCTGGCGTGGATGCCCGGCATGACGGCCTCTGGTGCCGGGCTTCAGGCTCGCTATTCATTCGCTTCCGGCGGCAGGAAGTTGACTTCGTGTTCGGCTGACACCTTCACGATAGCTTCGATGTCGGTCATGTTGTCCAACTGCTTGAACAGCGCTTCCAGCTTCGCCGCCGGCGACACCCAGAACAGCGCCCGTGCCGGTTTGTCGGACTTGTTGAAGTAACCATGCGGAATGCCGCGCGGCAGCCGGACGAGGTCGCCGGCATGGGCCTTGACCCAGACGCCGTCGAGCTTGAGGTCGAGGGTGCCTTCCTGCACCAGGATGAACTCTTCCTGCGTCGGGTGCACGTGCACCGGGACGAACTGGCCGGGATCGCTGTTGGTCTCGAAGGCGAAGGTGGAGTCGGTCACAGCCTTCGGGAAATACACTTGGCCAAGGATATTCCATGTCGTGCCGGCATATCCCGTGCCGTTGGCCGTGATGCCTTTTTCGAGCGCCGTCATCCATCAGTCTCCCTGTTGAAGGTTGAAGGCTACCTGCGGTGCATGCGCTGTCAAGCAAGGCTTTGTTGCAAAAGCTTGAAGTCTAAAATATATCCAAAGCCTGTTCGGCGTTGATGGAGACTGCGGAATGTCCACTTTGTCAGGCTTCCATGCGCTGGTCACCGGCGGCGGACGTGGCATCGGCCGCGCCATCGCGGCGTCGCTGGTGCAGGCCGGCGCGACGGTGACGATCATGGGCCGCAAGCTGGATACGCTGAATGAAGTGATCGTTGCCGGCGATGCGCATCACGCCATCGCCGCCGACGTCTCCGATCAGGCAGCCCTGACAGAAGCCATTGCGGAAGCCGCAAAGCGCGCCCCGATCGATATCCTGGTCGCCAATGCCGGGGCTGCGGAATCCGCGCCGTTCGGCCGCTCCGATGCGGCGCTGTTTCAGCGTATGATGGACGTCAATTTCCTGGGCGTGGTGTATGCCGCGCAGGCGGTGCTGCCCGGCATGGTTGCGCGCAAGCGCGGCCGCATTGTCGCGATTGCCTCCACAGCGGGTCTCAAGGGCTACGGCTACGTGACCGCCTATGCCGCTGCCAAGCACGCCGTGATCGGACTGGTGCGCTCGCTGGCGCTGGAAGTGGCGACCAAGGGCGTTACCGTGAATGCGGTCTGCCCGGGCTTTACCGAGACCGATCTTCTGGAAGGCAGCATTGACAATATCATGGGCAAGACCGGCCGCACGCGCGAGCAGGCCGTTGCAGAACTGGCGAAGCACAATCCGCAAGGCCGTCTGGTGACGCCGGCCGAAGTCGCTGATGCCGTTTTGTATCTGTGCGGGCCGGGCGCTAGCGCGATCACCGGGCAGAGCCTGGTGGTGGCCGGCGGCGAGATTTGATCCAGCGCATTCAAGACCAACGAACAACAGACTACAGGGAGCTCCCATGCAGAAGTTCGCCAACCCCGTCACGCTGCCGCTGATCGACTACAAACCGCAGCATTTCCTGCTGGCGGTGGTCGATGGTATCGCGACCGTGACGCTGAACCGGCCAGAGCGGAAGAACCCGCTGACCTTTCAGAGCTACCGCGAACTCACCGACTTCTTCCGCGCCTGCGCGATGGATGACGACGTGAAGACCATTGTCGTCACCGGCGCCGGCGGCAATTTTTCGTCGGGCGGTGACGTGTTCGAGATCATCGGGCCGCTGGTCGAGATGAACACCAAGGATCTCACCGCCTTCACGCGCATGACCGGCGATCTCGTCAAGGCGATGCGCGGCTGCCCGCAGCCGGTGATTGCAGCCGTCGAAGGCATCTGCGCCGGCGCCGGGGCGATCATGGCGATGGCCTCTGATCTTCGGATTGCCGCCACCGGCGCCAAGGTCGGCTTCCTGTTCAACAAGGTGGGCCTCGCCGGCTGCGACATGGGCGCTTGCGCGATCCTGCCGCGCATCATCGGCCAGTCGCGCGCCTCGGAGTTGCTCTATACGGGCCGCTTCATGACCGCCGAGGAGGGCGAGCGCTGGGGCTTCTTCAGCCGCGTCGTTGCACCCGATGAGGTGCTGGCGCAGGCGCAACTGCTCGCCAAACAGATTTCGGAAGGCCCGACCTTCGCCAACACCATGACCAAGCGGATGCTGGCGATGGAATGGGCGATGTCGGTGGATGAGGCGATCGAGGCCGAGGCGGTGGCGCAGGCGCTGTGCATGACCACCGAGGATTTCGCCCGCGCCTTCCACGCCTTCGCCAACAAGCAAAAGCCGGTGTTTCAGGGAAATTAAGGTAGGCTGATCGGCTTCGTTTCCCGGACGCGGTGCTGCATTCTTATGCCGCTCCGCAGATCCGGAATCCCGGTCTCTTCGCGCCTAACCGGGGCCCCGGATCAGCAGGGCACCAGCCCGCAAGGGCGGGCCCGTGCGCAGCATCCGGGGAACGAGCACCTGGCGGCCTGCGGAGGCGGCACCCATTGCCGCTCAAACGGGCTTGCACGGAAATGCTTTAAGGTTAAAATATATAGGTTGAAGCTCTACCTGCGGAGGCTTGCATGAAGATCGCGATCATCGGTGGCGGACCTGCGGGGCTGTATTCCGCGATCCTGTTGAAGAAGCAGCGGCCGCAGGCGGATATTACCGTCTATGAGCGCAACCGGCCGGATGATACCTTCGGCTTCGGCGTGGTGTTCTCCGATGCCACGCTCGATAATTTCGAGAAATACGATCTTCCGAGCTACCAGCGTATCACCCAGGAGTTCGCCTACTGGGATGACATCGCCGTGCATTTCCGCGGCACCGTGCACCGCGTCGGCGGCAACGGGTTCTGCGGCTGCTCGCGCCGTACGCTCCTGATGATCCTGCAGGACCGCGCCCGCGAACTCGGCTGCAAGATCTTTTTCGAGGTTGATATCACCGACGAAGCGCAGTTCGCCGATTGCGATCTGGTGGTGCTGGCGGATGGCATCAACAGCCACTTCCGCAACAAGTACATCGAGCACTTCGAACCCGAAGTCGACCTGCGCTCCAACAAGTTTACCTGGATGGGCTCGACCCGACCACTCGACGCCTTCACCTTCCTGTTCGAGGAAACCGAGTGGGGCCCGTTCATCGCCCATGCCTATCAATATGAGGCAGGACGTTCGACCTGGATTTTCGAAACCGATCCGGAGACCTTCAAGCGCGCCGGCCTGGAAGGGCTGAGCGAGCAGGAGTCGGCCGAACGCATGGAGCAGATCTTCGGCGGGTTCCTCGAGGGCCACAAGCTGCTGATCAATCGTTCGATGTGGCGCAACTTCCCAATGATCCGCAACAAGCGCTGGGTCCGCGACAACATGGTGCTGCTCGGCGACGCCAAGGCAACCGCGCATTTCTCGATCGGCTCCGGCACCAAGCTGGCGATGGAAGATGCCATCGCGCTGTACGAGTCGATGGGCCGCGCAGAGAACGTCCAGGCCGCCCTCGACGATTACGAGCACGGCCGCCGCGAGGAAACCGAGAAGATCCAGCATTCGGCAGATGTCTCGCTGGTGTGGTTCGAGCACGTCGACCGGTTCTGGGATTTCGATCCCGTGCAGTTCGCCTTCGGCGTGATGACGCGCTCCAAGGCGATCACCTACGACAATCTGACCTTGCGCGCGCCCGGGTTCGTCAAGGAAGTCGACAAGGCGTTTGCGGAATCCGTTCGCGCCAAGGGTTTTGACGTCGACGTGAAGAAGCCGGCGGCGCCGATGTTCCAGCCGATCAAGCTGCGCGACATGACGCTGGCCAACCGCGCCGTGGTGTCGCCGATGTGCATGTATTCGGCGACCGAAGGCGTGCCCGGCGATTTCCATCTGGTGCATTACGGCTCGCGCGCGATCGGCGGCGCTGGTCTGGTTTTCACCGAAATGGTCTGCGTCGGCCGCGATGCGCGCATCACGCCCGGTTGCGCCGGGTTGTGGACCGACGAGCAGCAGGCGTCATGGACACGGATCGTCGATTTCGTGCATGGCAATTCGGCCGCGAAGTTCTGCCTGCAGTTGGGGCATGCCGGTCGCAAGGGCGCGACGAAACTGATGTGGGACGGTATGGACCGCCCGCTGGCGGAAGGCGCGTGGGACGTGCTGTCGGCGTCGCCGATCCCGTACTACCCGGACAGCCAGGTGCCGCGCGAGATGGACCGCGCGGCGATGGATGCGGTGAAGGCGGAGTTTGTCGCGTCCACGCTGCGCGGCGATGCCTGCGGCTTCGACATGCTGGAGCTGCACTGCGCTCACGGCTACCTGCTGGCCAGCTTCATCTCGCCGCTGACCAACCAGCGCAGCGATGAGTATGGCGGCTCGCTGGAAAACCGGCTGCGCTTCCCGCTCGAAGTGTTCGAGGCGATGCGCGCCGCATGGCCATCGCACAAGCCGATGTCGGTGCGCATTTCCGCTACCGACTGGGCCGAGGGCGGCATCACCGGCGATGACGCTGTTTTGATCGCGCGCGCTTTTGCCGAGCACGGCGTCGATCTGGTCGATATCTCTACCGGCCAGACCGTTCGCGATGCGCAGCCGATCTACGGGCGCATGTTCCAGACGCCGTTCTCCGAGCAGGTCCGTAACGAGGGCCGCGTCGCCACCATGTGCGTGGGCAACATCACTTCCGCCGATCAGGTCAACACGATCCTGGCCGCCGGCCGCGCCGATCTGGTGGCGCTCGGCCGTCCGCATTTGATCGATCCCTCGTTCACCATCAAGGCGGCGGCCTGGTACGGCGCCAAGGATGCCTATTGCCCGCCGCAATACATGCCCGGCAAGGAGCAGATCTTCCGCAACAGCGTCCGCGACAAGCAGGATTTCGACGAGCTGAAAATTAAGGCTAAGCCGAAGACCCGCGCCGAGTTGCGCGCCGAAGCGGCCAAGCCGCTTGCAGCGGAATAGGACGGGTGGCACGTTAAATCGAAAGGTAGGCCGTTCCTGCTCCGCACCCCGCGAAGCTTAGTTGGGTGGGGAAAGGTGAAGAAGGCGCCGGCCGGCGTTATAGTAACTGTGGAGTAAAGCGGATGAAGGCGATCATCGTTGGCGGCGGGATTGGCGGGCTCACCACGGCCCTGATGCTGCGGGCGCGGGGCATTCACTGTGAGCTTTATGAGCAGGCGGACAGCATCCGCGAGCTTGGCGTCGGCATTAACACGCTGCCGCATGCAATTCGCGAACTCGCCGGTCTTGGCCTGCTCGATGCGCTTGACGCGATCGCGATACGTACCGACGAACTGCACTATCTCAACCGTCACGGCCAGGAAGTCTGGCGCGAAACCCGCGGCTTCGGCGCGGGCCATGACGTGCCGCAATTCTCCATCCATCGCGGCCGCCTGCAGAGCGTGATCCACAGCGCGGTCGAAAAGCGCCTCGGTGCTGATGCGATCCACACCGGCCGCCGGCTTGGCGCTTTCACGCAGGACGAAGGCGGCGTCACCGCGCATTTCTTCGACCGTTCCGGCGCCCATGTCGAAACCGCGCGCGGCGATATTCTGATTGGCGCCGACGGAATTCATTCCAAGGTGCGCGACACGCTGTTCCCGAACGAAGGTCCGCCGGTCTGGAACGGGCTGATGCTGTGGCGCGGCGCACGCGACTGGCCGGCCTTCCTGACCGGCAATTCGATGATCGTCGCCGGCGGCCTGCATGCCAAGGTGGTGGTGTATCCGATCGCGGAGGGCATGACCGCAGGCAACCGCCTGACCAACTGGGCGGTGCTGGTGAAGGTCGGCGATGGCGGCACGCTTCCGCCGCGCCGCGAAGACTGGTCGCGCGTCGGCAAGCGCGAAGAACTGATGCCGCATGTAGCGCGCTTCAACGTCCCGCATATCGACGTGCCCGCTTTGATCACCGCGACGCCGGAATTCTGGGAATATCCCTGCTGCGACCGCGATCCGTTGCCGTTCTGGTCGAGCGGACGCGTCACGCTACTCGGCGACGCCGCGCATCCGATGTATCCGGTCGGCTCCAACGGCGCCTCACAAGCCATTCTGGATGCCCGCGCGCTGGCGGATTCGCTGGCGCATGCCGAGCATCCGCGCCAGGCGCTGATGGCCTATGAGCGCAAGCGTTTGCCGATGACCGCCGAGATCGTCCGCGCCAATCGCCGTGGCGGCCCGGAAGGCGTCATCGACGCCGTCGAGCAGATCGCACCGGACGGCTTCGACAATGTCGAGCACGTGCTGACCTACGCGCAGCGCGAAGCGATCGTGAAGGGCTATGCCGGCAAGGCTGGCTTTGCCGCGTTGCCGGGACTATCGGTGGTGGGCGGGTAGAGCGAAGCTCTTTTCTTACTTCCCCTCTCCCCTTGTGGGAGAGGGTGGATCGAACCGCGGAGCGGTTCGAGACGGGTGAGGGGTAGTCCCAAACTCCGAGCCTTGCGACTACCCCTCATCCGCCTCCGCTTCGCGGAGGCACCTTCTCCCACCTAGCGAAGCTTCGCTTCGCGCGGGGGAGAAGGAAGGAAGCAGTTCACGCGCCGGGAGGCGGCGGCAGGAAGTGGATGTTGTGCTCCGCGGCCAGCGCCACGACGTCGGCCGGGTTCTGATCCTTCATGTTGTGGATGCCCCAGAACAGGTCATACAGCCGGCGCGTCGGCGATACCCAGAACAGCACTTTTGCCGCCTGATCCGACTTGTTGAAGATGCCGTGCGGGACGCCGCGCGGCAGGCGCACGAGGTCGCCCGGCGTGGCCTGCGCATCGGCGCCGCCCAGCATGAAGTCGAGCTTGCCCTCGAGGATGTAGAGATACTCTTCCTGGTCGGGATGGATGTGCGGCGGCACGAAGGTGCCGACCGGGAAGGTGGCGTGCCAGGAGAACGAATCTTCGGTGCAGGTCTTCGGCACGTAAATCTGGCCGAGGATGCTCCAGGTGATGCCCTGCATGCCCTCGTTGGCGCGCGTGATGCCGGCGGTTTCTGTTTTCACGATGTTTCCTTCCTTGGTTCTGACGCTTGGCGGCGCCTGATTATCAGACATGGAGAAAGCGATCCTTAACGGTAGGATCGTCCTTCAGCTCTGCCGAGGTGCCGGTCCACACCACGCGGCCCTTTTCGATGATGACGTGGCGGTCGGCGAAGGCGGCGAGGGCATCGACGTTCTTGTCGATCACCAGAATGGACTGGTGTTCGGCCTTGAGCATCTTCAGGCAATTCCAGATTTCCAGCCTGATCAGCGGCGCGAGACCTTCGGTGGCCTCGTCGAGGATCAGGAGCTTCGGATTGGTCATCAGCGCGCGGCCGATTGCCAGCATCTGCTGCTCGCCGCCGGACAGTTGCGTGCCGAGATTGCTGCGGCGTTCCTTCAGCCGCGGAAACAGCTCGTAGATATCCTTCAACGTCCACCTTGCCGGCGGGCGGCGCACCGCGGCTGTGGCCAGCAGGTTTTCTTCCACGGTCAGCGTCGGGAAGATATGTCGGCCTTCCGGAACCAGCCCGATGCCGGCCTGCGCGATGCGATACGACGGCAGGCCGGTCAGCCCCTGGTCGTCAAAGGTGACGCTGCCGCCGGTCGGGCGGATAAGGCCCATGATGGTATTGATCGTGGTCGTCTTGCCCATGCCGTTGCGGCCAAGCAGCGTGACGACTTCACCTGCGCCGATACTCAGCGAGATATCGAACAGCACTTTGGCGGCGCCATAGGCGGCCTGAAGGTTGGTGACATTCAGCATCAGAGCGCCTCCTCGCCGAGATAAGCGGCGCGCACGTCGGCATTGTCGCGGATGCTCTGCGGCGTGCCGGAAGCGATGATCCGGCCGTAGACCAGCACCGAGACACGGTCGGCCAGTGCGAACACCGCGTCCATGTCGTGTTCGATCAGCACGATCGGTAACTCGCGGCGCAGTTCCTGCAGCGTGTTGATGAGGCGTTGCGACTCGTCGTGGCTGGTGCCGGCCAGCGGCTCGTCGAGCAGCAGCAGCTTCGGTTTGGCGGCCAGCGCGATGGCGATTTCGAGCTGGCGCTTTTCGCCGTGCGACATTTGTCCGGCGGGAATGGTCGCGCGATGAGCGAGCCCGAACCGCGCGAGCAGCGCCATGGCAATGTCGTTCAGCCCGCGCTCGGTGGCGGCATTGCCGAGGAACGAAAAGCTGGAGCCGGAGCGCGCCTGTACGGCGAGGGCTACGTTCTCCAGCGCCGAGAAGCGCGGCAGGATCGAGGTGATCTGGAACGAGCGCACCAGGCCGAGCCTGGCGCGTTCCGGCATGCGCAGCCGGGTCACATCCTGGCCATCGAACACGATGCTGCCGGAGTCGGGTCGCGCAAGGCCGGAGATCTGGTGGATTAGCGTGGTCTTGCCGGCGCCGTTGGGGCCGATGATGGCGTGCAACTCGCCGGGCGCGATGGTCAGCGAGACGTCGTCGGTGACGCGAAGCGCGCCGTAGCTCTTGCGCAGGTTCTGCAATTGCAGCGGAGCGGTGTTCATGGCTTGCTCCCCAACAGGCCGCCGATGCCGCCGCGTGCAAACAGCACCACGAGGATCAGGATCGGGCCGAACAGCAGCGCCCAGTGTTCGGTGTAATGCGACAGGATGTCCGCGAGCAGGCTGAACGCCGCAGCGCCGATGATCGCGCCGTGCAGCGTGCCGAGGCCGCCGAGCACGATCGCGAAGATCAGGTCACCGGAGCGCTGCCAGCTGGTGAAGGCCGGGCTGACGAATTCGGTCTGGTTGGCGAGCAGGCAACCCGCCACGGCGGCGATCATGCCGGCGATGACATAGGCGGCGAGCTGGTAGCGATACGGCGTAAAGCCGATCGCCTCCATCCGCACCGGGTTCTCGCGGATGCCGCGCAGCACGCGGCCGAAGCGCGAGGCAACGATGCCGCGCAGCAGCAGGTAGGCGCCCAGCAGGAAGCCGAACACGACGTAATACAGCACGACGTCGTTCTTCAGGATCTTCGAGCCGAGCAAGGTGCTGCGCGACGCCAGCGTAAGCCCGTCGTCGCCGCCATAGGCGGCCAGCGACGTGCCGAGGAAATACAGCATCTGGCCGAAGGCCAGCGTGATCATGATGAAATAGACGCCCTTGGTGCGCAGCGAGATCGCGCCGGTCAGCAGCGCGAACACGAACGACACGGCCAGTGCTGCGCCGAGATGGACGAAGCCGTCGGTGATGCCGTGGCTGGACAGGATCGCGACGCTGTAGGCGCCGAGGCCTACGAAGGCGGCGTGGCCAAACGAGATCATCGCGCCATAACCGATCAGCAGGTCGAGCGACATGGCGGCGAGCCCGAGCACCATGATGCGGGTGACGATGGAGAGCACGAAGCTCTGCGCGCCCCACAGGCCGGCCAGCGGCACCAGCGCGAACAGCGCAAACAGAATCAGCGGCAGCAGGACAACGCGGCGCGCACGCGCGGGGGCGGTGATGGCAGGGGCAGTATCGAGGTCGACGGATTTGTTCACGGCGATATCCCGTTAGTGTTTCGACGGGAACAGGCCGGACGGCCGGAAGAACAGCACCGCGGCCATCAGGATGTAGATCAGCATCGGCGCAATGGCGCGGCCGGTCTGGCTGGCGGTCGAGGGATCGAACAGCAGCTTGAGCAGGGATGGTGCAAAGAAGCGACCGAGCGTATCGACCAGGCCGATCAGCAGGGCTGCGATGAACGCGCCGCGGATCGAGCCGATGCCGCCGATCACGATCACCACGAAAGCCAGGATCAGGACGTTGTCGCCCATGCCGGGCTCCACCGACAGGATCGGCGCCACCATCGCGCCGGCGAAGCCCGCCAGCATGGCGCCGACGCCGAATACGATGGTGAAGAGAAAGCGGATGTTGACGCCGAGCGCGGAGACCATCGCCGCATTGCTCGCGCCGGCGCGCACCAGCATGCCGAGCTTTGTCTTGTTGACGACGAGGTAGAGCGCGAGGCCCACGGCGAGGCCGACGGCGATGATGACGAGGCGATACACCGGATAAAGCATGCCATCGGCGATTTCGATGGTGCCGGACAGCGCATCAGGCATCGGCACGTTGAGCGGCGCGGCCCCCCAGACGAACTTGACGGCCTGATTGAGGAAGATGATGACGCCGAAGGTGGCCAGCACCTGGTCGAGATGGTCGCGGTCATACAGATGCCGGAAGATCAACACCTCCAGCAGCAGGCCGAACGCCAGCGCCGCCGGCAACGCCAGCGCGAGGCCATAGAGGAAGCTGCCGGTCATCGCGGCGAAGGCGGCAATGAAATAGGCGCCGACCATATACTGCACGCCATGCGCCAGATTGATGAAGTCCATCACGCCGAACACCAGCGTCAGGCCGGCGGCGATCAAAAACAGGATCAGCCCGAACTGCAGGCCGTTCAGGATCTGGACGAGGGCAAGGGTGAGGGTCATGCGGGGAATGCGATCTTTGCGCGGCCGGCGAAACATCCGCCGCGTCGTCCCCGCGAAAGCGGGGACCCATAAGCACTGTCGTCATTGAGAAGCATCGGCGCTGGCTCCGTCACAGGATTGGCACCTCGGCGCGTATGGGCCCCCGCTTCCGGGGGGACCCATGTTGATAGGCCATCGCTGGGCGATGGCGTGTTCGCCGACTTACTGCGGTGTGCAGCTGGCGGCGTAGCGGTCGGCGTAGTTGGTGAACACCTTCTGCGCGATTTCGGTCTGGAACTTGCCGTCGGCGCGCTTGGCGACCTTGGTCAGATAGAAGTCCTGGATCGGGTAGCCATTGGCGCTGAACTTGAAGTCGCCGCGCAGCGACTGGAAGTCGGCTTTTTTCATCGCCGCGCCGACCTTGGCCTTGTCGGACAGATCGCCCTTCACGGCAACGACGGCGCTGTTGATCAGCATCGCCGCGTCATAGGACTGGAAGGCGTAGGTTGCCGGCACGCTGTTGTAGGTCTTCTCATATTCCGCGACGAACTTCTTGTTCTGCGCGTTATCGAGGTTGGGTGCCCAGTTCGAGCCGCCGAACATGCCCAAAGCAGCATCCTGCTGCGCCGGCAGCGTCGATTCGTCGACGGTGAAGGTGGACAGGAACGGGATGCGGTCGAGCAGGCCGGCCTGCTTGTACTGCTTGACGAGGTTGACGCCCATGCCGCCCGGCATGAAGGTCAGCACAGCGTCGGGCTTCATCGCAGCGATCTTGGAGAGTTCGGCCTGGAAGTCCAGCGTGCCGAGCGGCAGATAGGATTCCTCGAGGACTTCGCCCTTGAAGTCCATCTTGACGCCGGCGACGAAGTCCTTGCCGGCCTGGTAGTTCGGCGTCATCAGATAGACCTTCTTGTAGCCGCGCTCCTGCGCGACCTTGCCGAGGATCTGGTGGATCTGGTCGTTCTGATACGACGTCACATAGAAGAACGGATTGCATTCCTTGCCAGCGAAGCTGGACGGACCGGCGTTCGGGCTGATCAGGAACGTCTTGTTCTCGGTCACCGGCTTGTGGATCGCGCCGAGGATGTTGGAGAAGATCGGGCCGACCACGAAGTCGACCTTGTCGCGCTCCAAAAGGCCCTTGACCTTGGTGACGGCGACGTCGGGCTTCAATTCATCATCGACGACGATGACTTCGACTTCCTTGCCGCCCATCTTGCCGCCGAGGTCCTTGACGGCGAGGTTGAAGCCGTCGCGGGCCTGCTGGCCGAGCACGGCGCCGGCGCCGGACAGCGACACGATCACGCCGATCTTGATTTTTTCCTGCGCGACGGCCGGCAAGGCCGCGACGCTCATCAGGGCGGCCAGGCCGGCCAATTTGATCTGCTGCTTCATGATCTCTCCTCTGGTCGGCCGCGCTTTGCGGCCGAAATCCCGCCAACCCGAATGGTTCCTGCCTCAGACTATTCTGAGAATGTCTGCCGCTGCAAGCAAGCGTATCGCGGGCTAACCGTGAAAACGGCTATGCAAACGGCAGGCCAATTTGTTTGAAGCCTAAAGAAATATCGGGAATCCGGCGCCCGGGAAGCTGCGGCGTTTTGACTTGCGGTGGCTCGGTTATTGCTTGAAGGTCAAAGCATCGGACGGTGCCCGGTGGTGCGCCGTAGGGATTTCCGGTGGCGTTGCTATCGCGGACGCCCAAGCCAGGTAAGATTGCATCATGATTCTCGATTCCGAGACCAAGGCTGTCGAACTTCCCGATGATCACGGCGACGAGTTGCGGCTGTGGCTGCGGCTGCTCACCTGCACCACGTTGATCGAGGGTGAGGTTCGCGGCCGGTTGCGCGAGCGCTTCGACGTCACTCTGCCACGCTTCGACCTGATGGCGCAGCTCGACAAGGTGCCAGACGGCATGACGCTGTCGGATGTCTCCAAGCGCATGATGGTATCGAACGGTAATGTCACCGGGCTGGTCGAGCGGCTGGTCGAATCCGGTCATGTCGATCGCCGCACCTCGGACACCGACCGCCGCGTCCAGGTGATCCGGTTGACCAAGCTCGGCCGCGCCGATTTCCGCAAGATGGCGGAAGAGCATGAGACCTGGATTGCCGAGATTTTCACCGATCTGGCGCCGAAGGACGTGCGCGAATTGATGCGGCTGCTCGCCAAGACCAAGGCGTCGGCGCAAAAGGCCGCGCAAAAGCTTGCGCCGAAGTCAGCTAACGGCAAGGCGACGTGAGCGTGATCGATCTTGAGGTTGAGTACAATAATCGCGCGCGCGTGCCTGAAAATCCGACGCTGATCGCCGGCTGGGCGCGGGACGCCAAAGGCTATCGCGAGGCCTGCCCGGGCTGGCGCGTCATTCCCTACGGCGTGGGTGCGCGCCACACGATCGATTTTTTTCCGGCGGGCAATGACGGTCCGATCGTGGTCTTCATCCACGGCGGTTACTGGCAGGCGCTGGACTCCTCGTTCTTCAGTCATCTCGCCGCCGGCCTCAATGCGCACGGCGTCAGCGTCGCGCTGCCGTCTTATGATCTGTGCCCGAACGTTTCGGTCGGCGACATCATCGAGCAGATGCGTTCCGCGGTGCGCGAACTCGCGAAAATCGGGCGACGACTGGTGATCTCCGGCCATTCCGCCGGCGGACATCTTGCAGCCTGCATGCTGGCGACCGAATGGCGCGCGCTCGATGCGGCGTTGCCGTCAGATCTGGTGGTCGCGGTGTACTCGATCTCCGGCCTGTTCGATCTCGGGCCGCTGGTGCCGACCTCGGTCAACGCGCCGCTGCATCTGAACGACCAGAGCGCCCGCGATGTCAGTCCCTTGTTCTGGCCGATGCCGTCGCATGGCAGTCTCGATGCCGTGGTCGGCGGTAATGAGAGTTCGGAGTATTTCCGGCAGAGCCAGGCCATCGTCGATGCCTGGGGCGCTGCCATCCCGACGCGCTATGAGGCGATTTCCGGCGCCAACCATTTTACCGTCATTGCAGGGATGGCCGATCCGCAGTCGGCGATGACGCTGCGTTTGAAGCAACTGGCGCAGCGTTAGGCGGCGTTTGCCTAAACTTCCCGCGGGCGTTCCGGCCGGAAATCGAAAAAAACCGTCGACCGGCCGATCCGGGCAGTTGCGCCAATATGTTTTAAGTCTAAAATGATATCGGACGCGCTACCGGGCGTAATATCGTGACAGGAGCAAGCAATGGCCCTCGCCGAGGCTCACCTCACACAGGCTTACACTGCTCAATCTTATACGGCCCATGTTGATACGTTCGCGCGGGACAACATGCCGCCGCCGGAGCAGTTGCCGGAGTTTCTGTTTACCCGGCCGGAGTTTCAGTATCCGCCGCGCGTGAATTGCGTGACGCCGTTTCTCGACCGCTGGGTCGAGGAAGGCCATGGCGACGCGCCCTGCATGTTCGGTCTCACCGACAGCTACACCTATCGCGAATTGCAGGCGCTGGTGAACCGGATCTGCAACGTGCTGGTAGGCTCGCTCGGTCTCGTGACCGGCGGCCGCGTGATGCTGCGCTCTGCCAATAACCCGATGATGGTCGCGACCTATCTGGCGGTGATCAAGGCCGGCGGCGTCTGCGTCGCGACGATGCCGCTGCTGCGCGCCAAGGAACTGACCTATCCGATACAGAAGGCGAAGATCGCGCTGGCTTTGTGCGACGGCAAGCTTTCCGACGAGATGGAAAAGGCGAAGCTGGCTGCGCCCGAATTGCAGCGCGTCGTCTATTGGGACGTGGAAGGCCCGAACTCGCTGGAGGCGATGATCGCCGACGCCAGCCCGGAATTCACCGCGGTTGATACCGCTTCCGACGACATCTGCCTGATTGCCTTCACCTCGGGCACCACGGGCGATCCGAAGGGGACGATGCATTTCCACCGAGACATGCTCGCGGTGTGCGACGGCTTCGCCCACAACGTGCTGCGCGCCTCGAAGGAAGACCGCTTCATCGGCTCGGCGCCGCTGGCCTTCACCTTCGGATTCGGCGGCGTGCTGTTTCCGCTGCACATCGGCGCGTCGTTCGTGGTGATGGAGAAGGCCGGCCCGGAAGAACTGCCTGTCGCGATCGAGAAGTTCAAGGTCACGGTGTGCTTTACCGCGCCGACCTCGTACCGCGCGATGCTCGCCAGGCTCGGCAGCCATGACATCTCCTCGCTGCGCAAATGCGTGTCGGCCGGCGAGACGCTGCCGAAGGGCACCTATGACGCCTGGCTCAAGGCCACCGGCATCAAGCTGATGGACGGTATCGGCGGTACCGAGTTGTTGCACATCTTCATCTGCGCCACCGAGGAAGAAATCCGGCCTGGCTCGACCGGAAAGCCGGTGCCGGGCTACATCGCCAAGATCATCGACGAAGAGGGCAATGACGCCGCGCCGGGCACGATGGGCCGGCTCGCGGTAAAGGGTCCCACCGGCTGCAAGTACCTCGCCGATCCGCGCCAGCTGAAATTCGTGCAAGACGGATGGAACCTGACCGGCGACACCTTCATCATGGATGAGGACGGCTACTTCTGGTACAAGTCGCGCTCCGACGACATGATCGTTTCTGCCGGTTACAATATCGCAGGTCCTGACGTCGAAGCCGCGCTGATGACACATCCCGCGGTGGCCGATTGCGGTGTGGTCGGCTCGCCCGACGAAGCGCGCGGCATGCTGGTGAAGGCCTATATCGTGCTGGCGCCGGGCTTCATCGGCGACGACACGCTGACATTGGAGTTGCAGAACCACGTCAAGCGCGAGATCGCGCCGTACAAATATCCGCGCGCGATTGAATTCGTCACGCAACTGCCGAAGACCGAAACCGGCAAGCTGAAGCGTTTCGCGCTGCGCCAGGTGGCGATGGCAGCGGAATGATATTGATCGACTTTTGCCTGAAGGAGAATTGCCGGTGACTGCCCCCAAGGGCCCCACGCTGACCGTGGTGCCGAATGCCAAGACCGATGCCGATCCGTCCGCCCCGCGCGTGCTGCAGCCGTCAGGCTGGCCGGTGCCGAAGGGCTACGCCAACGGCATGACCGCCGATGGCCGCATCGTCGTTACCGGCGGCGTGATCGGCTGGGATACCGTGGGCCATCTGCCGGCGGATTTCACCGCGCAGGTCAAGCAGGCGCTGGAGAACATCGCAGCCATCCTCGCCGACGGCGGTGCGAAGCCCGAGCACCTGGTGCGGCTGACCTGGTACGTCGTCGACATGGAAGAATATCTGGGGAACCTGAAGGCGCTCGGCCGGATCTACCGCGATGTTTTCGGACCGCATTATCCGGCGATGGCGCTGGTGCAGGTGGTCCGGCTGGTCGAACTCGCCGCGCGCGTCGAGATCGAAGCTACCGCGGTGGTGCCGCGATAGGCCGTCGTTGCCGCATGCGTTGTTGAAACAGCATCAGGCGGCCGTCCGTACCGCGCAGAAGCCGCCGGGATCATTGTCACGATTGATGCTTTTCCAAAGCCACTGAAGCTTCGCAAGGCCCGTTCATTCCCATGAACGCGCCTTGCGGGCGTGGCTGCAGGTGATGGTCAGTCGGTGAAGCCGTTACTTCTTCATCCCGTCCTTGGCCGTGCCGTCTTTCTTCATGCCGTCCTTGTCCATCATGCCATCCTTCTTCATGCTGTCCTTGCTCATGCTGTCCTTGCTCATGGCGTCCTTGCTCATGGAGTCTTTGGCCATGCCGTCCTTGCCCATCTTGTCCTGTGCATAAGCGGGCGATCCCGCCGCGAGGCCCAGCACAAGCATGGCGGCCGACAGCGAGGTGGCAATTCGTGAAGTCGTAGTCATGGGCTCATTCCCTCTGGATGGGTTGGACGATCGACGTCGTCCATAGGCATACGGAGCGGAAAGCGGCGGCGTTACGCCGGCTCCAACATTTGGTTGGAATATTTCGATCCTCGCCGCGCCGCCGCCCGGACGCGCCGCGTCACGTCTTGTTGGCGAATTCCGTCGGACTCTTGCCGGTTACCTGACGGAACGCGTGCGAGAACGCGGAGAAGCTGGCGTAGCCGAGATCGGCGGCGAGCTGTTTTACCGGCAAATCCCGTTCCATCGACAGCCGTGCGATAGCGCCGGCGATGCGGGCACGCTGGCACCAGCTCCTGAAGCTCAATTGCGTTTCCGCGAGGAACAGCCGTGACAGCGTCCGCGCCGAGGTGCCGACCGAGCGCGCTAGCGTCTCGATTTCGTACGAACCCGTGGGATCGGCCAGCACGATATCGGCGGCGCGGCGGCAGCGCGGCTCGTGTGGCAACGGAATGAACGTTGTGGGGTCTTCCGCTTCGTGCAGTTCGAGCATCGCCAGCCTGATCAGCAACTCGTTGCGGACGGCGTCGTTGCGGCCGTCGAACAAAGCAAGGATGGCCTGGTGCAGTAGTTGCGATACCCGGACGACGAATTCGGCGTCGAGATTGGCGTGATGCGCGTCCCGCTTCATCCAGCCGACGTCGAAATACAACGCACGCATCTCGATATCGGCCAGCACATCGATCGCGTGCGGAAGTCTGGCCGGCATCCAGACGGCGCGATCCGGCGGCACCAGCCAGCGCCCCTTCGGGGTGGTGACCTGCATGGTGCCTTCGGTGGCGAAGATAAGTTGCGATTCGCGATGGGTATGCGGCTCCAGCCGCATGCCCTTCGGGTAACGGGTCGCCAGAATGTGGACGCCGCCGCCGGCTGAACGCCGGCGATCGGATAGCGGACGAATTGGCGCTTTGGCGATAATCATTGGCGACATCCCGACAGGGTAACTTCCTATAACGGATATCAACGTCCACAGGAATCGCTTTCATGAACGTCCCCGCCCGGGTCATCACCCTCGTCAACGTCGCGCATTTCATCGACCACTACGCGATGCTTATTTTTGCCGCGGCCATCATTGTGATGGGGCCGACGATGAACATGACTTATTCCGAACTGCTGCCCTATGCGACGCCGGGATTCGTTGCTTTCGGCGCGGGCTCGCTGATCACCGGCTGGCTCGGCGATCGCTGGAGCCGGCGCCACATGATGGTGATCTATTTCTTCGGCATTGGCGTCTCGATGATCGCCGTGGGCCTGGTGCAGACGCCGTTGCAACTCGGCGCGGCCTTGTTCTCGATCGGTGCTTTTGCGTCGATCTATCACCCGGTCGGCACCGCGATGATCGTCTCTTATGCCGACAAGATCGGCCGCGAGATGGGCATCAACGGCGTGTTCGGCAATTTCGGCGTGGCGTCTTCGGCGCTGGTCACGGGTGTGGTCGGGCAATTCTTCGGCTGGCGCTACGCCTTCATCCTGCCGGGTCTGGCGACGCTGGCAGCGGGCGTGGTGTTCATGCGCGGCGTCGCGCATGAGGATCGTTCCGGCTTCAAGCAGGCGGCAGCGCAGTCGCGCGTCGCAAAGTCCGATATGTGGCGGGTGATCCTGGCGCTGCTGATCACGGTGATCGCGATCTCCACCACCTTCAATGCGATCACGGTGGCGCTGCCGAAGCTGTTTGCCGAGCGCCTGTCAGACCTGACGCACAGCCCGGCGCTGCTCGGCGTCATCGCAGCCGGCGTCTATGTGTTCGGCGCGCTGACGCAGTACAATATCGGCGGGCTGATCGACCGCTATTCGCTGAAGGCAGTATGCGTGCCGCTGTCCTTCGTGCTGGCGCCGTTCCTGTATTTCGCAGCCACCCTCTCGAACGTCTCGCTGATCGTGGTCGCGATCGGCATCATCATCGGGCTGTTCGGCCAGATCACCGTCAATGAGGCGATGGTCGGTAAATACACCAGCGAGGAATGGCGCTCGCGGGCTTATGCGGTTCGCTATTTCGTCGGCTTCACTGCGGCGGGCGCCTCGGTCGGGCTGGTGTCCTGGCTGTATGAGAAGGGCGGCTTCATGATGATGCTGCACACCTTCTCGGCGCTATGCGTGCTGGTGATCCTCGCAGCCCTGATCCTGCCGCCGGAACTGCCGGGCGCCAAGGCCACCTGATCCGCGGCCGGACGACGTCCAGTTCTGACGGGGCACGAAAAGACCGGCCCGAGGGCCGGCCTGGCGTTGATACGCCGTGCCCGTAATCAGGAATTGACGTGCACGAAATCTCGCAGCAGCGGGTAGATTTCGTTGTTCCACCGGCGTCCGCTGAACACGCCGTAGTGGCCGACGCCGGCCTGCATGTGGTGGACCTTGCGATAGGCGCGCACGCCCGTGCACAAATCCTGTGCGGCCAGCGTCTGGCCGATCGAGCAGATATCGTCTTTCTCGCCTTCCACCGTCATCAGGCCCATGCGCTTGATCGAGCCGGGATTCACCGGCCGGCCCTTGTAGGTTAGCTTGCCCTGCGGCAGCAGATGCTCCTGGAAGACGTCGCGGATGGTCTCGATGTAGAACTCCGCCGGCAGGTCCATCACTGCGAAATACTCGTCATAGAACGTCTTGATAACCTCGGCCTTCTCGGTCTCGCCTTTGGCCAGATGGTCGGCGAGATCGACATGCGATTTGATGTGGCGCTCCAGGTTCATCGAGACGAAAGCGGTGAGCTGGATGAAGCCGGGATAGACCTGCCTGAACGCGCCCTTGCACTGGAAGGGGACGTAGTTGATCAGATTGTCCTCGAACCATTTCAGCGGCTTGCTCTTGGCGAAGTCGTTGACCTTGGTGGGGGAGATCCGCGTGTCGATCGGCCCGGCCATCAGCGTCAGACTGGCCGGCCGCGCCGGATGGTCGTCCTCCGACATGATAGCCGCGGCGGCGAGCGCCGACACGGAAGGCTGGCAGATCGCTACCATGTGCGAACGAGGGCCGAGTTCATTCATGAAGGTAATGAGATGCTCGGTATATTCGTCGAGCCCGAACTTGCCCTGATTGACCGGGATGTCGCGCGGATTATGCCAGTCGGTGATGTAGACGTCGTGGTCCTGCAGCAGCGTCTTTACAGTGCCGCGCAGCAGCGTCGCGAAATGACCGGACATCGGCGCCACCAGCAGCAGCTTCGGTTGCAGCGGCGAATTCTCTTTCTTGAAGTGCAGCAGGGAGCCAAACGGGGTGGAGAATGTCACCTCTTCGGTGACGGCGAGCTCGCTGTTGCCGACCATCACCGGGCCGATGGCGAATTCCGGCCGCACATAGGTGAGGGCGGTGCGCGAAACCAGTTCCAGCGCGGAAGAAAGACGGCCGAACAGCTTTTCGGATGTACCGGCCGGTACGAGATTTAGGTATTTCAGGGCCGCTGCGGCGCCGGAGCGCCACGGGGCCGTCAGATCCATGTGGTTCTGGTAGGCCTGATACATCATCGACATCATCCGGTGATCTCTTCCCTGCTTTATTGCTATGCAATATCGAAGCCAGCGCGGAGTCAAACTATCTTGAAAACTGGCACATGGTTTGCTCAATAAGATGCGGGCAGCCGGGGTATATTCGGCCGCCTTGGGTGACGCAGGGGGAATAGAATGGCCAGAGCGACACTGACACTCAGCAGCAAGAATTACTCGTCATGGTCGCTTCGCGGCTGGCTGCTGACCAAGTTTTCCGGGCTGGAGTTCGACGAGATCGTCACTGCGCCGGACGACGCTTCCGCGAAAGCGGAAATTCTGCTGCTTTCGTCCTCGATCCTGGTGCCGTGCCTGCGCCATGAGGGCGCGGTGGTGTGGGATACCCTGGCGATAGCCGAATACCTCAACGAAATCATGCCGGAAGCGGGTCTGCTGCCGGCCGACCGCGTGCTGCGCGCGCATTGCCGGTCGATATCAGGCGAAATCCATTCCGGCTTCACCACGCTGCGGGCGTCGCTGCCGGTCAACCTCAAGGGCCATTTCCCGAATTTCAAGATCTGGTCGCGCGCACAATCCGACATCGACCGCGTCTGCACGATCTGGCGCGAATGCCTGGCGAAATCCGGCGGACCGTTTCTGTTCGGCCAGCGCAGCATGGCGGACGCGATGTACGCGCCCGTGGTGACCCGCTTCATGACCTACGACGTCAAGCTCGACCCGCAACTTACCGTTTATGCCTCCCTGATCATGGCGATGCCGGAAATGCAGGAATGGGTCGAGGCCGCCAAGAACGAGCACGAGGACATCGAAGAGCTCGAAGTCGAATACTAGGCAGCAAGGGCCAACGGCCATGTGGCGAGGGTATCTCGCCATGAAGGCTGACCTGTAGCGGCCCGCGAATCGGGCAAGCTCTGCTCAATCTGTATCCAGAGGTTGTGGGAGCCCTTCGGCGAATTTGACCAATCCGGCGGCAAAAGGCCGGCGGATGCTACCGTTTTGGTAGCAAAAGTCCTCCTCAGCCGCTGGCGTGGAATTCGCATGGTGCATTGCAGAAGCAATGGGCCAGCGCCCCCGCCAGGATTGGAGGATGCCATGAACGTGCATGCTACGGTCGATCTCAAATCTACCGGCCTCACCCGCCCGAACGGCGCTCCCCTCCGCCTCAATCATCAGGATTTTGTCGCTATCGACCGCGACAAGAATGCAAAGTTCGAGGCGACGTACCGCCCGCAAGCGCTCTACAATCGCGCCAACGAAGGCTTTCACGCGAACAACGAAACCTTCCTCCTCCATGAGGTCGCGACCAACCTGCCGATCTATCGCGAAGATACCGGCCCGACGGATTTCCATCTTCATCTGCCGCCCGGCGGTTTCCAGCTCGTGCTGGTCACGTCGGGGGTGTTCACCTTCGATTACGATGGTCGCGTGTACTACGTCGGCCCTGGCGCGGTGATGCTGCAAAGCGCGATCGTGCATCGCCAGTTGTTTTACACCTGGTCGGGATTATCCACCGAAGAGAACCTTAAGACGCCGCAGACCGTGGTGCCGGATGCGCTTTCGATGGGCTATTCCGGCAAGTTCCTTGAAGCCTTCGTGACCGATCCGACGACCTTCCCGAATCCGACGATCGTCGGTCCCGATCAGATTGTTGAGGCCGAAACGCCGCGTGTGGCCTGGACTCATTCGCTGCATGATCGCCCTGTGGGCGCAGGCTTCTGGTTGCAGGATCCGTTGGCGCTGGATGCGCTGTTCAAGCCGCTGGTTGATAGTGCCATCAAATCGACCTCGCCGGTTTACGTGCGTGATATCGGGATCGAGGTTCCGAGCGGTTTTCTTGTCACCGGCCACATCATCGGGACCGACCCGCGCGGCCAGTCGCTGCTGCCGAAGAGCACGTCGGCGTCCGTGGACGCGGCTTCTTTCGCGAAAGGCGAGGTGGTCATCTATCGCGTCATTCGCGGCACCGCCGAATTCAAGGACAATACGGGGAAGACCTTCGAACTTGCCGCCGGCGATGTGGTGACGGCCGGCAAGGATTCGACCAACCTCATCGGCCTGGGCGAGAACACGCAGGTTCTCCGGCTCGGCCTTCTGAAGGGCATGGAGCAGCTTCGCAGCTGGACGCCGACACAGCGCGACGAGATCGACGGCCTGGCGGGGGACATCATCACCCGGAAGGACATTCGCCCGCTGCGCACGGAAGGCGCGCCGGTCGGGTATCTGTACGAGCCAACGCCGGCCTGACGGGCGCAGCGCTTTCGTTAACCTTTGATACAGGAATTCGATCGCCAGACGGTTCTGCTGCTGGCTAGATCTGGTGCGATGGCTGGAGCGCCGCACCAGATGCACCTGCGCGCATGGTCTCGCGAATCGAATTCGCCGATTCGGGCGCGGTTCGTTCTATGCGCGTACCAGAGGTTAACGCGGCTTCGAATTTCGTCGCAATTTGAGACAAATGCGCTCTAAGTGAAGCGCGGTAGGCGCCAGCCGACTACGGCAGCCTCGACAAGGCTGCCGGATGCGGCGTTGCGCCATTGGCCATCGATAAATTTGCAGGGGAACGGCAGCTGATAGGTGCCGCTATGGTCTTCGCACAGAACTTGCACCGCCTGATCGGGCAGCGGGTCGCCCTGTCCGTTGAATTCCGCCAGCCGTCGTTCGCGTGTTGCCATTCAAAAAATGCTCCGTGGCTGCAACGGTGGCGGTACACCGTTGTTCCGTTTGCCGCCGCTCTCGCCCTGCTGCTGCGGTTGACAGCCGGCCGTTCTGGCCGCTTGGCTTGGCGCAGCACTTCAGGGAAACGACGAGGGCCACCAATGCGCACCCAGATCATGGCAACAATGCTGCTGGCAACCTGCTTGGGCAGGCCGGCGTTGGCGCAGGACGTGCCGGGGATCGAGATTTGCACCGTCGAGAAGACGATGGAGCGTCGCACCAGTTGCCTGCAGAGCAACGTGAACTTCCTGCAGACGACGCTCGGCAAGCAGGGGCGCGATCAGCAGCAGAAGCTCGACGCCGCCAACCGCCAGATCGATGCATTAAAAGCGACGCTGGCAGGTTTGCAGAAGACGGTCGAGGAATTGCAGGCGGCGCAGAAGAAGGCACCGGCTGCAACGCCTGCGAACGATGCGCCAGCTAAGGAAGGCACGCCGGCCAAGGAGGGGGCGGCGAAGTAAGTTGCTGTTCCCTCCCCGCAAGGGGGAGGGAAGCCATTTGCGCCAGTGCTAAGTTACGATTCTTTCTCCCCCGACATCAGCGGGCCGAACAGCTCCCAGCTCTCGCCCTTGAAGCGCATCATCTGCAATTGATCGAGCGGGCTGAAATCGGTCGGGCTGGTCCTGATCTTGGTGCCCGGCAGATAGATGCCGATCTCCATGTTCAGATTGGCGGCCTGCTTCATGATGTTCTCGCGGGTCAGGTTGTCGCCGCATTGCTTCAGCACCTGGACGATGCCTTGCGCCACGCCGTAGCCGAACACGGTGCCGCCGTCCTCCTTGTCGCCTTCGGGGAAATACTTGTCCATGAAGACGCTCCATTCCATCATCGCGGAGTCGTTCTTCCAGGTCGGGTCCTTGGGATCCTTCATATAGGCGGCGCTGAGCACGTCCTGCGAGTTGCCATAGCCTGCCGGCTTCATGACCGCGCCGACGGATGCCGAGACGTTGGTGACGATGTGGACCGGCTTCCAGCCCATCTCCCCGACCTTCTTGATCGCCTGCGCGGCGAACTTAGGCGTCGCGATGTTGATGAAGACGTCTGGATTGGCGGACTTGATCTGCACGATCTGCGAATCCACCGTCGGTGAACTGGTCTCATAGGGTACTTCGCTGACGATATAGTCCTTGACCTTGTCGCCGAAGCCGTCATGCAGCCCGATCAGGTAGTCCTTGCCGAAATCATCATTCGCGAACAGCACGCCGACCTTCTTGCCGGGATAATTTTTCATGACGTACTGCGCATAGATTCGCGCCTCGGCCTGGTAGCTCGGCTGCCAGCCCATCGTCCACGGGTAGTTCTTTGGATCTGCCCATTTCGCCGCGCCGGTGGAGACGAACAGTTGCGGCACCATCTTGGTGTTCATGTATTTCTGGATCGCGGTGTTGCCGGGCGTGCCAAGCGGATTGAGGATGAACAGCACCTCGTCGCTCTCCACCAGCTTGCGCGCCTGCTCGACGGTCTTCGGCGGGCTGTAGCCGTCGTCATAGGAGATGAAGTTGATCTTGCGGCCGTTGATGCCGCCCTTCTCGTTGATCATCTTGAAATAGGCGGCTTCGGTCTTGCCGATGACGGCGTAGGACGAAGCGGGGCCGCTATACGGCATGATGTTGCCGATCCGAATCTCGGTGTCGGTGGCGCCGGTGTCGTACTTTTTCTGGGCGAGTGTTGCAGTGGCGGTCATGGACAAGACGATACCGGCAAGCGCCAGCGATCGCCCAACTTTACAGCTTGGCATAGTGTCCTCCCTCTGTGGTTCGATCACCGCATCGGCCCGTCTGCGCGGGTCTTGGATGCGGCTCGAATGCCGGGAGTATGCACTAAGGCGGTGGATTGGAAAGCTGCGCTGCGGCGCGTGGTCGTGGCGCGCCGCACAACGCCGACCCAATGATGTTGCTATCGCCCCTTGAAATCGGCCGGGCGCTTCTCCAGAAACGACGCCATGCCCTCGCGAAAATCCTCGGTGCGAAACAGCGGCAGCAATTGCAGGAAGACGTGGTGAACGTGGTCGCCGAAACTCTCCGAAAGGCCGGAGCGCATCATCCGCTTGGCGGCCTGCACCGCCAAGGGTGCGTTGGCGGCAATCTCGGCGGCGACCGCGTTGGCGCGCGTCATCAGTTCGGCATCCGGAACGACTTCATTGGTCAGTCCCATCGCGAGGCTTTCCTGCGCGGTCAGCGTGCGGCCGGTGAAGATGAGTTCGGCGGCTTTCGCCCAGCCGATCATGCGCGGCAAAAACCAGGTGCCTCCGGATTCCGGCACGACGCCGCGCTTGACGAAGGCAGCCGCGAATTTCGCGCTCTCCGCCATGATGCGGATGTCGCAGCCCAGCGCCATGTCCATGCCGTAGCCTGCAGCCGCGCCGTTCAGCACGCAGATCGTCGGCTTCTCCATGTTGAACATCACGGTCGGGGGCGCCGTCTTGAGGTCGAGCGTGGTGCGCGGCGTTTCGGCATCGTTGGCGGAGCCGATGCCGGTGCCCTTGGTGGCGCTGGTCATGTCGAGCCCGGCGCAGAACGCGCGGCCGGTGGCCGTCAGGACCACCACGCGCACGGCGGGATCAGCATCGGCCTTGAGAAACAATTCGCTGAGCAGCGCGAGCATGGCGCGCGAGATGGTGTTCAGCCGTTGCGGGCGGTTCAGCGTGATGGTGGCGATGCCGCGATCGACGGCATAGAGCACTTCGTCATCGGCTGGTGAAACGGCGGGTTCAATCGCGGGAGCGTTCGACATCTGGCGTCCTCCATTCGTGGTCTTGTTGCTTGCAGCTAAGGCCGATTGGATATTCCACGCAAGGCGCCATGCGCTGGCGCGCCTTGGCAGCGCGGGGGATGTTTGCTTTAGTCCGCCGCCAAGCGACAAAAAGAAAAATCATAGGGAGCTTCCATCATGTCCAATCCCAACATCCGCGTGCTTGCGACCGATCTGGCCTTTCCGGAAGGTCCGGTGGTGATGCCGGACGGCTCGGTGATTCTCGTCGAGATCCGCGCGCAGCAGCTGACGCGGGTGTGGCCCGATGGCCGCAAGGAAGTGGTGGCGAAGATTCCCGGCGGCCCGAACGGCGCGGCGATGGGGCCAGACGGCAAAATGTACATCTGCAACAATGGCGGCTTTGCCTGGGTGCCGTCGCGCGGCATGCTGATGCCGCACGCGCCGGAGCCGCATGAATATATCGGCGGTTCTCTGCAGCGCGTCGATCTGCAATCCGGCAAGGTCGAGACCCTGTTCGACACATGCGGCGAGCATCGTTTGAAAGGGCCAAACGATCTGGTGTTCGACCGGCAGGGCGGGCTGTGGTTCAGCGATCTCGGCAAGCGCCGCGCCCGCGACATGGATGTCGGTGCCGCCTATTACATGAAGCCCGGCGCGACGGAGATCACCGAGCAGGTGTTCGGCGTGCTGCCGGCCAACGGCATCGGCCTGTCGCCGGACGAGAAGACGATGTACATCGCGGAGACGCCGACGGCCCGGCTGTGGGCCTATGACATCGCGACACCCGGCGAGGTGAAACCACGCGATGTGATCTACCGTGGCGAGCGCGGCCATCCGATCGCAGGCCTCGGAGGCTACCAGATGTTCGACTCGTTGGGGGTGGAGGCCTCCGGCAATATCTGCGTCGCGACTTTGGTCAGCGGCTGCATCTCGGTGATCGCGCCGGACGGAAAACTGGTCGAGCAGGTGCCGACCGGCGACCGCGTCACGACCAACATTGCGTTCGGCGGCCCAGAGCTTAAAACGGCGTACATCACGCTGTCGGGCAGGGGCGAACTTGTCGCGATGGACTGGCCGCGTGGCGGCCTGCCGCTGAATTTTTTGAATAAATAAAGGACGCTGAATGCCGTGGCTTGAACCCGTAACGCTCAAAGGTGCTCATGCCCGGCTCGAGCCGCTGTCACCCGCCCATGTCGACGGCCTGATCGAGGCGATCGGCGACCTGTCGAACATCTGGTACACGGCGATCCCGACGGCGGACAAGATGCCCGCCGAGATCCAGCGCCGGCTGGCGCTGCAGGCGGCAGGCAGCATGCTGCCCTTCACGGTGTTCGATGCCGGCGGCAAGATCGCCGGCATGACCACTTACATGAATGTCGATGCCGCCAACCGCCGCGTCGAGATCGGCTCGACCTGGTACGCGAAGCGGGTGCAGCGCACCGCGCTCAACACACAGTGCAAGCTGCTGCTGTTGCAGCATGCCTTCGAAAGGCTGGATTGCATCGCGGTCGAATTCCGCACGCATTTCTTCAACCACCAGAGCCGCCGCGGCATCGAGCGCCTCGGCGCGAAATATGACGGCATCATCCGCAATCACCAGATCGCGCCCAACGGCACGCTGCGTGATACCGTGGTGTACAGCATTCTCCCCGGGGAGTGGCCGACGGTGAAGGCACATCTGACCTATCAGATGAACGAGCGGGTGAGGTAGGCAGCGGCCTCTCCACGCCATTGCGAGGAGCACCACGACGCGGCAATCCAGAAGACTGCAAGCGCGAAAAGAGCTGGATTGCTTGGTCGTAAGGGCTAAGGGGAAAGCTGGCAAAGCCAGCTTTCCTTGACCTCGCAAAGACGGCGCCTAGATCGCATCCGGCTGGTACTGTGTATCCACCGTCACCGTGCCGAGTACGCGTGATACGCACGGGCAGATCTTCGCGTTGCCCTGCTTCTGGTGGTCGCTGAAGAACACGTCGCGGTGGTCGATCTCGCCGTCGAGCGCCACCACGTCGATGGCGCAGACGCCGCATTCGCCGCGTTCGCAGTCCGACATCACCTCGAAGCCGGCATCGTTCAACGCCGCCAGCATCGAGCGGTTCTGCGGCACCACGAGTTCGGCGCCCGAACTCTTCAGCCGCACCCGAAATTCCGCGGTCGGCAGCAGTCCGCTGGAGCCGAAGGTTTCATAGCGCAGGTCGGAAGGCTTCCGGCCGGCATCGTTCCAGGCACGGCGCGCCGCTTCCAGCATCCGCATCGGGCCGCACAGGATAGCGATGGCATCGGCGGGCAGCGAGGCAAAGGTCGCAGCGAGATCGAGCCTCGCGCCTTCGTTGCCTGCATGGACGGTCAGGCGATCGCCGAGCCATTCGGAAAGCTCATCGAGATAGGCGGCGTCACGGCGTGATTTCACGGCGTAGTGCAGTTGCACCTCGATGCCGTCGCGCAGGTTCAAGGCATGAGCTATGCCGGTGATCGGTGTGATGCCGATGCCCCCGGCGATCAGGCAATAGGTCTGCCGCGTCCAGTCGATGTCGTACAGCGACGACGGGCTGGAAATCTCCAGCCGCGCGCCGGTGTTCAAATTCCACATCGCGCGCGAGCCGCCGCGGCTGTCCGGTGCCAGCCTGACCGCGATACGCAATTGATCCGAGTTGCGTTCACCGACCAGCGAATAGGATCGTGTCTGCGGCTGTCCGTCGATCAGGAGACTGACGTTGATGTGGCTGCCCAGCGGATAGGGCGCGACAGGTGCATCGGGCGTCAGCGTGATCTCGCGAATGCCCGGCGTGACATCGCGCGTGGATGCAATGGTGCAACCCATCCAGTGTTCGGCAAAGCGCATGGCGGTTCTCCGATCAGTCGCTGGTAGCGGTCAGCAGCGTCAGCGCCGGCAGCAGGTCGAGATGGCTGCGGTTGCGCAGCGCCAGTCGCAGATTTCGCACCGCGAGCCTTGCATGTTCGCGCATGATCGCCTCGGCGCGCGCACCCTCGCGGTTCTCGATGGCGTCAACGACGATGCGATGATGCTCCTGGCCGATCAGCAGGATGGTATGGGCCTCGGGCAGCGCCGACTGCGCCATCACGAAGGCGCTTGGCGAGGCAAACGGCATCGCGGCGACGCGGTCGATCTGTCGGATCACCGGCGCGCTGCCGGATAATTCGGTGAGCAGTGCGTGGAAGCGGGCGTTCATGGTGACGTAAGCAGAGAAGGCTTCCACCGAGATCGGATCTTGCCGCACCAGCTGGTCGATGTCGGCGAGACATTCCTTCAGCGGTTCGAGGCTGCGGGCGCTGGCGCCGCGCTCGGCGGCGAAGCGCGCGGCGAGGCCCTCCAGCGTGCCGCGCAACTCGATGGAATCGAGGATGTCGCGTTCGGAAAACGCCTTCACCATGAAGCCGCCGGAGGGGATTGCCTGTAGCAGGCCTTCATCCTCCAGCCGAACCAGAGCGAGCCGCACGGGGGTGCGCGACACGGAGGTTATCTCCACCGCCTGCAATTCGCTGATGCGCTCGCCGGGCCGCAGGCGGCCGGACAGGATCAGGTCGCGCAGCGCCAGTTGGGCGCGCACGGTCTGCGAGACGGAGCGTTCGGAATCGCGTTCAATCATGGTCTCACTCCGCGGCCTGCAGCTTCGGCGGCGTCGTCTCTTTCGCCACCATGCGGTCGATCACCCGCCGCGTCCACATCGCGCCGGCGTCGATGTTGAGGTTGTAGAACACCCGGTCGGGATTCTCGGTCATGGCGCGCTGCTGCGCCTCGAGAATGATCTCGTCCTCGCGAAAAATGGCCGAGACGCCTTCGCGGATCTCGGTGGTCAGCTTCTGCTCGGTGATGCGGTGGTTGCGCATGAACGCCCAGAAATAGTGGCAGGTGGTTTCGGTCTCCGGCGTCATGGTGTTGAGCACGAAGCCGTTGACGCCCTGCGAGCGATCGCCTTCCGGCGCGCCGGTGCCGGCCGGGGCCACGCCGACATCGATGTTCACCGTGGCGGGCGCCTCGAAGCGGATGATCTGCCAGCGGTCCACCGGGCCGGGCTTTTGCAACTGCTGGGCCCAGAACGGCGGCGCCTCGATGCCCTTCATCCAGCGCGTCACGGTCACCGTCTTGTCGCCATGCGTCACGTCGAACGGCGCTTCGGCGACATCTTCCTGGCCGATGCTGGAGCCGTGCACGAAGGTCTCGTGGGTGAGGTCCATCAGATTGTCGATGACCAGGCGCCAGTCGCATTTGGCGTGGATGGTCTTGCCGTCGCCGGCCCATTCGGGATCGTCGTTCCAGTGCATGTCCGGCACCAGGGCGGGATCGGCCAGCGCCGGGTCGCCCATCCATAGCCAGACGAAGCGATGCCGCTCCACCACGGGATAGGATCGCACGCAGGCGGAGGGATTGATGGTCTCCTGAGAGGGCATGTAGGTGCAGCGGCCCTGCGCGTTGTATTTCAGCCCGTGATAGCCGCACACCACGGTGTCGCCGTCGAGCCGGCCCTTGGAGAGCGGCACCAGCCGGTGCCAGCAGGCATCCTCCAGCGCGGCAATCCCGCCATCGGCGCGGCGATACATCACCACATGCTTGTTGCAGATCGTGCGCGGGAAGAGGGCGTGCTTGATGTCCACATCCCAGGCGGCGGCGTACCAGGCATTCATGGGGAAGGGGGCGGTCATCTCGGCGTCCTCCGGCTCTTATGAATTCAGGATGTATACTGAAATTCGATTAAAGGCAGGGTACAGCGCAATTTATGGCTTTGGAAGCCTATTCCTGTATACTGAATTTGTATTTACCATTGCTGAAACATAAAAACCGCATCCGGATACCGGATGCGGCTGTTTGGCATCGTCTTCTCCGCGTCATGGCCGGGGCCTGCCTATCCCGGCCATCCACGATGTTTTGCGCCAACGTCGATGCCCGGCACGAGGCCGGGCATGACGGAGCTCTGGTCGATATATCGTTGTGTTACCGGCCTCAGACTTCCCGGCGGTTCAGAAACGCCAGCCGCTCGAACAGATGCACGTCTTGCTCGTTCTTCAAGAGCGCGCCGTGCAGCGGCGGGATCAGCTTGCGCGGGTCGCGCTCCCTGAGCATCTCCGGCGTCATGTCCTCGTTGAGCAGCAGCTTCAGCCAGTCCAGCAGTTCGGACGTGGATGGCTTCTTCTTCAGGCCGGGCACGTCGCGGACCTCGAAGAAGATCCGCATCGCTTCCGCCACCAGCCGCTGCTTGATGCCCGGGAAATGCACCTCGACGATCTGGTTCATCGTCTCTACGTCGGGGAACTTGATGTAGTGGAAGAAGCAGCGGCGCAGGAAGGCGTCGGGCAGTTCCTTCTCGTTATTCGAGGTGATCATCACGATCGGGCGCTTGGCCGCCTTGATGGTCTCGCCGGTCTCGTAGACGTGGAATTCCATGCGGTCGAGTTCGAGCAGAAGATCGTTCGGGAATTCGATGTCCGCCTTGTCGATCTCGTCGATCAACAGCACCGGGCGCTGCTCGTGGGTAAAAGCCTCCCACAATTTGCCGCGCTTGATGTAGTTGCGAATATCCGACACGCGGGCGTCGCCGAGCTGGCTGTCGCGCAGCCGCGATACCGCGTCGTATTCGTACAGGCCCTGCTGTGCCTTGGTGGTCGATTTGATGTGCCAGGTCAGAAGCGGCGCGCCGAGCGCCTTGGCGACTTCCTCGGCCAGCACGGTCTTGCCGGTACCGGGCTCGCCCTTCACCAGCAACGGGCGCTCGAGCACGATGGCGGCGTTGACCGCGATCTTGAGGTCGTCGGTGGCGACGTAGTTCTGGGTGCCGGTGAATTTCATCAAACGCTGCCTTGTCCTGTGGGCGGGCGTTCCCGACGTGAAACGACCGCCTTCCGGCGGTCGTGGATCAGGTTCAAGGATGACGCCACTCTTCGAGGCCAAGTCTAGTGGAATTGGCGGGCAGGTCCAGCCGCCATTACGGAGCCCTCCCGTGATATGACGCAAAACATATCATCGCGGGGAAAGCGCGGGTCAGCCGTTCTGGATCAGGCCGGTGTCGATATATTCGTGTTGCAGCGTGGAAGCCGCCACACAGCAGTCGCGGCCGCGGCGCTTGGCTTCGTACAGCGCCAGGTCGGCCTCGCCGACCAGCACCGCCTCGCTCGGCGTTTGTGGTCGCCGGCCGGCGACCCCGACGCTGATCGAGAGATAGCCGCGGCTGGTGGCGGAATTGGGCATCTCCAGCGCCCGTACCTTCAGCCGCACGGATTCGGCGACGATCATCGCATCGGCTTCCGATACGCCGGGCAGGATGATCGCGAACTCCTCGCCGCCGTAGCGCGCCGAGAGGGCCGGCGTATTCTCCGTCGCCTCTGCCACCACAGCGGCGACGCGCTTCAGGCATGCGTCACCCGCCTGATGGCCCATGCTGTCATTGTAGCCCTTGAAGTGGTCGATATCGATCAGCAGCACCGACAGATCGTAGCGCAGCTCATATTCGCGGCGCAGGAAGCTATCCAGCGTTCGGCGGTTGGCGAGGCCGGTCAGGCCATCGGTGGTGGCAAGTTCGGAGAGGCGGCCGTTCAGCGCCGTCAGTTCGTCCTGCATCAATTTGCGCTGCGTGACGTCGCGGAGCACGCCGACGACCTCGATCCTGTCCTGGTCTTCTGCGCGGCTTGCCAGCTTGAAATTGATTTCAACCCAGGCAGTGGAACGGTCGTCGCGAAAGGTGCGGAAGATCGCGGTTCGGGTTGCGGTCAGGTCGGTGAGCTGCGCGCTGGCATGTTTCACCGCCTCGATGTCGTCGGGATGCACCAACTCGAAGCAGGAGCGCCCGATAAGGTCTTTCGGATCCAGACCGAGCACGAATTCGACCGACTGCGAAACGAACACGAAATTGCCGAGGCGGTCGAGCAGGATCACGACGTCCGCGATATTGTCGGCGAGCAGCCGGTAGCGTGATTCCCGTTCGCGCAGCGCCTCCTCCATCCGCATCCGAAACCGGAACTGGGTCGATAGCAACGCAGCCAGCAGGATAACGCTGCACAACAGCACCGAGGCGACAATGATGTCCGCCTGCAGGTTACTGCGCCAGCTCGCCAGCACGCGTTGTTCGGGAATGCCGACCGCAGCCAGGACCTGATATTGGGGGCTACGTTCATAACCGAAGTATTTCACCAGGCCATCGAACGGCGATGTCGTTTTGTAATAGCCGGCGCCACCGTCCTTCAAACGGGTCTTGAAGAGCTCATTGTCGGACAGGTCCTGGCCGATTTCCGAGACGGGCCACCGTGCCAGCACGATGCCGTCGGTGCGAAACAAGGTGATGCTGGCATCTTCGCCGAGCTGAAAGCTTCTATAGAATTTATCGAAGTAATCGTCGTCGATGCCGGCGACGACGACGCCGCTGAAGCTGCCGTCGGGTTTGTCGATCCGTTTCGACAGGACGATGGTCGTCTGGCCGGTCAGTCGCGACATCAACGGCGCGTTGATCCGCATCGAGGGATCGGGATTTTCGCGGTGGTAGATGAAATAGGGACGGTCGTAATTGCTGTAACCGGGCAATTTCGCTGTCGATGAATATTGCCAGTTGCCGAGCGCGTCGAGCACGCCGATTTCCCGCAACTGCGGAAGCGCTCGCGCGGTGCTGGCAAGGAACGGGTTGAAGCGATCCGGTCGCGGATTCTGGTATTTCAGCAGATCAGCCATGCCGTTCATGGCGATGTCGGCCGATTGCAGGCTGTGGGAGGCGTGTTCGACCAGCGAGTGGGCAAGGTTGCGAACGTTGGCTTCGCTTTGCGCCAGCGCGGCCTTGCGGGCGTCGAATGCCTTCCAGATCACCAGCCCGAGCACGCATGTGCTCATCGCCAGCACGAACAGCGCCACGATCACTCCCGGTGCGGACAGGCGGCTGGTGGGCCGGTGGCTAAAGTTGGCGGAATCGATCATGGCGTCCGGCTGTCGCGGAAAGTAGTCTCCCGCAGCATGCGCCGCGGTGCTTTCACGATAGCTAATATCGTTCGCCTGCGAACGTTCCTGCGCGGCGTGGTTAAGCGCTGCCAAAACATTGAAACAAATACCGGTGGTCCGGTGATGCGGCGTTAAACCATGCCGCGGGGCGGAAAATTCTCCTGTTTCGGTATGAGCGACCGATGGTGCGCGGCGGCGCGCGTAGACCCCTACCGCATCAAGGCCTTGACGGACGCCGATGGCCGGGCAATCTGTCAATCATGTTTCTACAATTCTTCACATCGCTGCGCGATGCGCAGGTCCCCGTGACGCTGCGCGAATACCTCACGCTGATGGAGGCGCTCGACGCTGACCTCGCCGGACAGTCGATCGAGAACTTCTATTACCTGTCGCGCGCCGCCCTGGTGAAGGACGAGCGCAACCTCGACAAGTTCGACCGGGTGTTCGGAACGGTGTTCAAGGGGCTGGAAAGCCTGCTCGACGGCATCGACAAGGCCGAGATTCCCGCCGAATGGCTGAAGAAGCTGGCGGAGAAATATCTCACCGAGGAAGAGAAGAAGCAGATCGAGGCGATGGGCTGGGACAAGCTCATGGAAACGCTGCGCGAGCGCCTCAAGGAACAGAAGGAGCGCCACCAGGGCGGCAGCAAGTGGATCGGCACTGCCGGCACTTCACCGTTCGGCGCCGAGGGCTATAACCCCGAGGGCATACGGATCGGCCAGGACAAGAGCCGCCACCGCCGCGCCGTGAAGGTCTGGGACAAGCGCGAGTTCAAGGATCTCGACGGCAATGTCGAGCTCGGCATCCGCAACATCAAGGTGGCGCTGCGGCGGCTGCGCAAATTCGCCCGCACCGGCGCACCCGATGAGCTCGATCTCGACACCACCATCAAGGAAACCGCCAACCACGGCTATCTCGATGTCCACATGCGGCCGGAGCGGCGCAACGCCGTCAAGGTGCTGGTGTTCTTCGACATCGGTGGATCCATGGATTCGCATGTCGAGCAGGTCGAGGAATTGTTCTCGGCGGCGAAAAGCGAATTCAAGCACATGGAATATTTCTACTTCCACAACTGCCTCTATGAAGGCGTGTGGAAGCAGAACCGCCGCCGCTTTACCGATCGCACGCCGACCTGGGACGTGCTGCACAAGTACCCGCACGACTATAAAGTGGTGTTCGTCGGCGACGCCTCGATGTCACCTTATGAAGTGATGGTGCCCGGCGGCTCGGTCGAGCACGTCAACGAGGAGGCCGGCTCGGTCTGGCTGGAGCGCATCACCCAGACCTATGCGAATGCGGTGTGGCTCAATCCGGTCGCCAAGCGGCATTGGGACTATTCGGAATCCACGACGCTGATCCGCCGGCTGTTTTCCGAGCGGATGTATCCGCTGACCATCGAGGGCCTCGAAGGCGCGATGAAGGAACTGGTTCGAAAATCATGACGCAGACCATTACCCGCGGCATCAAGGCGATGATCGACGAGGCCAATGCGGTGGTCGAGGTGATGACCGCTGCCGACGCCATCGCGGCGGCAAAACGGCCCGACGTCATCCTCGTCGACATCCGCGACCCCCGCGAGATCGAGCGCGATGGCCGCATTCCCGGCGCGTTCTCCTGCACCCGCGGCATGCTGGAATTCTGGATCGATCCGCAAAGCCCATATGCCAAGCCGATCTTCCAGGAAAACAAGAAGTTCATCTTCCACTGCGCCGGCGGGCTGCGCTCGGCGCTGGCGGCGAAAACCGCGCATGACATGGGCCTGGCGCCGGTCGCCCACATGGCCGGCGGCTTTGCCGCCTGGCGCGATGCCGGCGGCGCCGTTGAAATGGTCGAGCCGCGCAAGGCGAAATCGAACTAACGCCCCATCGTCATTCCGGGGCGGGAGCAGCGACAGCTGCGAGCGAACCCGGAATCCCGAGATGAGACGATGAACATCTCAAGGTTCCTGGCCTGCGCCATCCGGCCTCGCCGTCTGTCGCATCCCGGAATGACAAAACAGAGGTTCCACCAATGACCACCACCGATCCGCTCGTCTCCACCGACTGGTTGGCCGCGCATCTCAATGATCCCACCGTCAAGGTGCTCGACGCCTCGTTCAAACTGCCGGGCGTCACGCCGCTGCCGCGCGAGGATTTCCTGGCCGCGCATATTCCGGGCGCCGCGTTCTTCGATGTCGATGTCATCAGCGATCACGGCGTCGCGCTGCCGCATATGTTTCCGAGCGAAGGCAGCTTTTCCGATGGCGCCGGCGCGCTCGGCGTTTCCAATGCCGATACGGTGGTGATTTACGATGCGGGCGGCTGGGTAGCCGGCCCGCGGGCGTGGTGGATGTTTCTCGCCTTCGGTCACGCCAATGTGCGCGTGCTTGATGGCGGCCTGCAGAAATGGCGTGCCGAGGGGCGGGTGGTCGAAAGCGGCGAGGCGGACCCGGAGCCGGTCAGCTATTCCGCATCGTTCGAACCGGGCTTCCTGCGCAGTCGGCAGCAGGTGGTCGGCAATCTCGCGAGCCGGACCGAACAGTTGATCGACGCCCGGCCGCAGCCGCGTTTCGAAGGCAGCGTGCCGGAGCCCCGGCCGGGCCTGCGCGCCGGCCACATTCCTGGCAGCCGCAACGTGCCCTATGGCCGGTTGTTCGATGCCACCACCGGCGCGATGAAGCCGCTCGATGAGTTACGCGCGGCCTTCACGGCGGCCGGCGTCGATCTAGACAGGCCTATCGTCACGACGTGCGGCTCCGGCGTCTCCGCGCTGGTGCTGACGCTGGCGCTGTACCGGCTCGGTGTGCGCGGCTCCGCGCTGTACGATGGCTCCTGGGCCGACTGGGGGCAGGCGGATGGCCCGCCGGTGGCGACCGGACCTGCGTGATCGCGGCTACATCGGTGCGCGCGATAGCTGACCGGTTCAGGCTCCGGATACAGCCCAGCTCCTGACCGCTTCGGTGTCGCGGCCCGGCGGCAGGCCGAACATCCGGCCGTATTCCCGCGTGAACGGCGATATGCTCTCGCAGCCAACGGCGAAGGTCGCTCGGCCGATGATTGCCAGTCTGTTGTCGGAGAACAATCGCTGGATCAACGCGCAGCGGATCGAAGTGTCCGGCGGCCAGGGGATCTGAGGCCAGTCGTTACTGTTGCTGCGACCATCCGAACGCCGGAGTTGCTGCCGGCTGGGCCGGGGGCAACTCGGCGCGGGCGTCCAGACGGCGGCGCTTTGCCGACTTTCCTTTCATGCGGACCTTTTTCTCTGTCGTCACAACCGGCTTGGCCTTCGGCAGCGGCACCGGCTCGATATCGACCGGCGGTCCGCCCAGCGTGGCGACGGTGAAGCTCATGATCTGCGCATCGGCCGGTGTCAGTGTCGAGGCCGGCTGATCCGGCGTTGTCGCCGGCGCTGCGATGGCGGCGACCGTGGCCGGTTCATCCGCACGCGATTCGGCAGCTGCGGGCGGCGGCACAGCGGCGGGTGCGGCAGCGATCTCAACGGCCGGGACTGTTTCGACTTGCGCCGGTTCGGGCCTCGCAGGTTCTGCGACGGGCGGAACGTCCGTGGTCGGTGCGGCAAGGCTGAGGGAGGCCTGCCTGTCGGCCTCGGGTTCGGTCGGGGCGGGGCTGGCCGGGAGGGCGACCGCGATGTCGGCGGGGGCTGCGGTTCTGGTCTCCGGCGCCTCGACGCGCAGCATCGAGAGCGTGGCCGGCGCTTCTGGCGGCTGCTGCGATGCAAAGACCATCTGCGGCGCCGATCGGCGCACCGGCAGATTGGCAAATTCCTCGCGGGCAGAGCGCAGCAGCGCCGTGGCGCCGAAACCGAACACCAGCATCGAAAAGCCAAGCAAAACGGCCGCAATCAGAAAACGGAAACCAGGGAGCATAAATGTGGGGTTCCGCCTTCGCCGGCAAACTGCGCGAAGGCCCTCGAGCCATCGGGGACGCGGTGACAATACTGGGAGCAGCCGAATCGCGGTGGCAAAAGGGTGCTTCGACGTCGCGAATCAACGAGATACAGAATACCGCAACGCCTCGAAACCGTTTGTTAAAAATTAACCTCCACAACAAACGGCAGGCACGGTTTCCATCGTGGTGCGGCAAGTTGGCCACGTTGTCGGCTGATTGCGTGAATATGACGAAAATGAGCGGCTTTTTTGCCGGATTTGTCTTGAATGCGCCGTGATCCCCTGCGATCTCAAGATTCACGATCCGGTGTCGGCTTGGGTTAGACAAGGGCCATGATGATCAAGCAAGTTTTGACGATTTTCGCGACGGTAGCTGTCACTGCCTCGGGCGTTTCCCTGGCTGCGGGGCAGAGCTATTCGACGCCATCCAGCGGTTACTCGATTCCGCCGGACCCGGCCTATCCCCCCGGCGGCTACCCCGCCGAGTCGCGCTCGCGCGCGATGGATGCGATGCCGGACTTCGACGCGCTTGACGAAGACGACGCGCAGGCGCCGCGCGGCCGCTCTGCCGTGGCGTTGCCGACCCCAGGCCCAATCATGTCGCCCGACGATCCGCGCTATGGCCGTGCGCCTGCCGTCGCGCCCGGTCCCGTCTATTCCGACCGTGCCCCTGCACCGCAGGGCCCGGTGATGTCGCCTGATGATCCGCGCTACGGCCGCCCGATGGGCCCGCCGCCGGTGATCTATTCGGATCGCCCGGCCGGTGGACAGCCGCAGACCTATTCAGATCGCGGCCCCGATGACGGTCGCGGCCTGCGCCCGCCGGAAGCTGTTGGCCCGCAAGGTGGCTACAACACTGGTTCGGTGCAGGACCGTGCTCCCGGTGCTGGCATGGGCGCCAACGGCAAGTCGGTGATGGTGGCCGCGTTGCCGCCGGAAGAACAGCCGGAAAGCGATCCGGCGCAGTTGCCGCCGAACCTGCGTCGTCAGGAAGTCGCGTTCGTCACCAAGGAGCCGCCCGGCACCATCGTGGTCGATACGCCCAACACCTATCTTTATTACGTGCTCGGCAACGGCCGGGCGATGCGCTACGGCGTCCGCGTCGGCCGCGACGGCTTCACCTGGACCGGCGTGCAGAAGATCTCGCGCAAGGCCGAATGGCCGGATTGGCATCCGCCGACCGAGATGATCGAGCGTCAGCCCTATCTGCCGCGCTTCATGGCCGGCGGCCCCGGCAATCCGCTGGGCGCGCGGGCGATGTATCTCGGCTCTACCGTCTATCGCATCCACGGCACCAACCAGCCCTCGACCATCGGCAAGTTCGTCTCCTCGGGCTGCATCGGCATGCTGAACGAGGACGTCTCCGACCTGTTCGACCGCGTCAAGGTAGGCACCCGCGTCGTCGTGCTGCCCGGCGGCGCGCCGCCGCCGTCCACCGCGACCGCCTCGGCGCAGCCGATGCCCGGACCCGGTGGACCGCCTGTTGGCGGCCCGACCGTGGTGCCGCCGCTCCCCGCGCCGGTGACGGTGCGGTAGGACTAACCCAACCGCCGCACCGGCTCGCCCTTCAGCCAGGCGCCGATGCCTTCGACCATCTGGCGATAGTGATTGCGGAAACCTTCCTCGGTGACGTAGCCGAGATGCGGGGTCAGTACGATATTGTCGAGCTTGCGGAACGGATGATCGACCGGCAGCGGCTCGACCGAAAACACGTCAATCCCGGCGCCGGCGATTTTGCGCTGCTGCAGGGTTTCCAGCAGTGCGGCTTCATCCACAATCGGTCCGCGCGCGGTGTTGACGAGGTAGCTCGTCGGCTTCATGCGCGCCAGATCGTCGCGTCCGACCAGCCCGCGCGAGCGCTGGCTCAGCACCACATGGATGGTGATGATGTCAGCGGTGGAGAAAAGCTCTTCCTTGCTGGCATAGCCGACGCCGACTTCCTTGCAGCGCTCCGGCGTCAGGTTCGGGCTCCATGCGATGACGTTCATGCCGAACGCCTGCGCCAGTTTTGCGACCTTGCTGCCGAGCTTGCCGAGGCCGACTACGCCGAGCGTCCTGCCCTCGATCTCGAGGCCGACGAATTTCTGTAAGCGTTCGCCGGCATGCATGCGCGCGTTCCCGCGGCCGATATTGCGGGTCAGTTCGAGGATGATTCCCATGGTGAGCGGCGCGGTCGGATCGCGGCCCCATTGCGTCCCGCACAGCACGACGCCGTGCTCTTTGGCGGCCTCCATGTC
>NZ_JAQGJT010000108.1 GCF_028290495.1 Tardiphaga sp. | reverse complement strand
CTCCATCAGCGCCACGCCGGAGCGGTTGAGGTCGACGTAGGACATCGTCGGGCTCTGGTCGTGCAGCAGCTTGCCGGCGTCCTGCTCCAGATGCAGCCGCTCGATGCCGACCGTGATGCTGTCGCCGTCCGCCAGTTCAACGACGACCTCGCCCTCGCCGACGATCGGCGACTTGTACTGGCTGATCTGGTAGCCTTGCGGCAGATCCGGGTAGAAGTAATTCTTGCGGTCAAAGGTCGAGCGCCGGTTGATCTGCGCCTTCAGTCCGAGACCGGTGCGCACCGCCTGGCTGATGCAGGCCTCGTTGATCACCGGCAGCATGCCCGGCATCGCCGCGTCCACCAGCGAGACATGGCTGTTCGGCGCCCCGCCGAATGCCGTGGAAGCGCCGGAGAACAGCTTGGCGTTGGAGGTGACCTGGGCATGGACTTCCAGCCCGATCACGATTTCCCAGTCGCCAGTGGCGCCCTTGATGAGTTTCGATGGTTTGACAGGTGCGTTCATGGGCGCACTTTTACTCCGATGGCCAGCCTGAGAAAACCCCCTGCCGCGCTTTCAATGCGCGACAGGCAAGCACCCGAAGGCGGCGTCTAGATGCCCCTGATGAAGGCCTGGTAGATCGGGCTGAGCCGCAGGGTGTCGCGGCCGGCAGCGATGACGTCATCGACCTGCTGCGGCGGCAGCTGGAAACGGGTCGGTACGGCTTCCAGCGCCGCGGCGCGGTCAGGCTCGAGCTGGTCGAAACCGAGACGGCCGATGAAGAAGTTGAGGTCCTTGCAATTCCAGCCCGGCCGCACGCCGTAGCGGGCGCGCTCGGCGCCCGACAGGCCGCAACGCCATTTGATCATCGCCGCCTGCCAGTCCTTCATGGTGCGGTCGAAGGCGGAGTAGCTGGCCCCGACGCTGGCATCCATCGTGGTGTCCACCGCGGCCTTCAGCATATCGACGCCGCTCGGCCCTTCCACGGTATTGACCCAGTTGCCGGTGATGCCGGCCTTGGCATCGACCACCAGAAACATCGCGCGGCGCAGCTTGACCGCCTGCGCCGGCGTCAGCGGCGCGTAGGGATTGTCCGAGGATTCCCGCATGACGGTGAAGCCGGAGATGCCGTAATTATCGACCAGCCCGCCGTCCATCAGCTTGATGTAGGGCACCGCGCCGTCGCGATAGCGCAAGATGGCCTTGGCGTAACTGCCCAGCAGCGGCGACGCATTGCGGTTGGCCGCGGCCTTGGCGATCCAGGGTGGCAGCGGATCGCGACAGGTGCCCGGGAAGGCCTGCACCACCGCCGGCGAAAAGGCGATCGGCACCGCGGCGGAAGCCGCCACCGCGCTCGACAACGGGTATTTGGTGAGATCGCTGCAAATAGCGGAAAACGCCGTGGCGTCGAACACGAACGGCACGTGATTGTAGATGTCGGAGGCGTTGATCCAGACTTTCGGCGAGCCAACGCGGCGGAATTCACCGAAGGTCACGTTATGGAACAGATGGGCGTCGAGCCACTTGGTGAACGCCTTGGAATCGTTGATGCCGCCCGAAAACGCCCGCCCGATGGTGTTGATCGACAATTCTGTCTGCAGCCCCTCTTCAGCATTCTGCAGCAGGAAGCGCTCGCGGAAGTCGGCCAGCGCGTCGCGCTTCTTCAAGCCGAAATAGGCAGCGGTCACTGAACCGCCGGACACGCCGGAAATGAAATCGATGCGATCCACCATCTTGTCCGATGCGCGCGGCATCGGGGTGTTGTCCATCTCCTGCAGCACGCCGAAAGAAAACGCCGCGGCGCGGGTGCCGCCGCCGGAGAACGCAAGCCCGATCAGCAGATCATCGCTCGCCGCAGCATCCTCAATCGCAGGCCTGGCATTTTCGGCGGCGCCGACAGCGTCGAGCGGCACGTTGATCGGAACGTTGTAGACCGACGCACACCCCAGCAACAAAGCGGCGCTGGTGACGACGACACCGAGTGAACCCAACCTGCTCATCAAAATTCCGCTCACGCGCCCTTAGTCGTCGAATGTCCGCTGACTTACCGGATGGGCAAAGCCAGTGACGACCGTGCGTTTCGGAAAGCGCTCAACATATCTTAGGGAAAATCGTTGCCATTCGATGCAAATGGTTTCGAAGGACGCATATGCGTCCGGATCATGGTTATTGAAAGACTAAAGCGCGCGAAGCGGTTTAGTCGGCTGCACGCCTGGCGCGGCATCAAATACCAGCGTGAACCAGGTGCCCTGCCCGCGGATGCTTTCGACGTTGAACTTCATGTTCTTCGCATTTTCCTTCAGCGTCTGCAGAACCAGCGCGCCCAGCTTGCGCGGCGATGGCCATTCCTGGTTCTCGCCAAGACCGATGCCGTCATCCGACACCATCACCGTGACGCGGCCGCTTTCGAGCTTGCAGATCAACTTGATCTGGCCGCCGGCGCGGCCGGCAAAGGCGTATTTCAACGCGTTGGTCAGCATCTCGTTGACCAGGAGGCCTGCGGGCATCGCGATGTTGATCGACATCGGGCAGTAGCCGCCCTGCACGTCGATCTCGATCCCTTCAGGCGCATTGGCCGCCATCACGGCCGTTGCGATGTCGGCGAGATACTGGCCGAGATCGATATCGGCCGCAGCGTCTTCCGCAGACAGCATGCGGTACAACACGGTCAGCGCGTCGATCCGGCTGGCGAGCCGGGCGAGCGCCACGGCTTCGCCCTCCGCCGCCGAACGCGCCTCGAGCCGCACCAACGCGGTGATCAACTGCAGATTATTCTTCACACGGTGCTGCAGCTCGCGCATCAGCATGTCGCGGTCGCGGATCTGGTTCTCGAACTGCTCGATCTGCGCGCGCTCGCGGCCGCCGACATCGACCAAAGCGGCGATGCGGAAATTCTCGACACCGCCGTCGCTTTCGATCACCGAGGCATAGGCCTGCACGATCACCAGCCGGTCCACCGGTCCGGCCGGGCGGAACACGCCGATGAAATCTCCGCCGTCGCGGATCGCTGCGCCGAGCGTCTGGTTGGGGACGTCTTCATTGAGCAAGCCGTCGAGGCAGGTCCATGGCTGGCCCTCGACGTCGGCTGGCGCCATCGCCATCAGCGTTTCAAACGCCTTGTTGATGTAGACCACGCGCTGCTCGCCATCGGAACCGCGCGACACCGCCAGCGCCACCGGAACATGGTCGAGCAGATGCTTGTAGCGATCGTTCTCGATCGCCAGCGCAAGCTTCGACGAGCCCAGAATTTGATCGACCTGTTGGGAGGACGGCAGTCCCTCGTCGGCGCTCATACGCGTACCATGCTCATGCACAAAGCATGACCAAGGGGTGCGAAGAACGCAATGTCAAGGCAGCACCAGTCGCGTCCGGATCAAGCCCACCATTTCGGCGGCGTGAACCGGCCCGACGCCTGCTCGATGGTCTCGGCCAGCGAGAACAGGGTTTCCTCGTCAAACGGCCGGCCGATCAATTGCAGCCCGAGCGGCAGGCCCTGCGCGTCCTTGCCGGCGGGAACCGCAATGCCGGGCAGCCCGGCCATGTTCACCGTCACCGTGAAGATGTCGTTGAGGTACATCTCGATCGGATCGGCGCCGCCCTTCTCGCCGATCCCGAACGCCGCCGACGGCGTCGCCGGGGTCAGGATGGCGTGCACGCCGCTGGCGAAGCAGTTTTCGAAATCCTGCTTGATCAGCGTGCGGACCTTTTGCGCGCGCAGGTAATAGGCGTCGTAATAGCCGGCCGAGAGAACGTAAGTTCCAATCATGATGCGCCGGCGGACTTCAGCGCCAAAACCTTCGGCGCGGGTATTCTCGTACATATCGCCAAGCGTACGTCCGGGCACGCGCAGGCCGTAGCGGACGCCGTCATAGCGCGCGAGGTTCGACGAGGCTTCGGCCGGCGCCACGATGTACTAGGCTGGGAGATCGTACTTCGTGTGCGGCAGCGATACGTCGACCAGTTCCGCGCCGGCCGCCTTGAGTTGCGCCGCGCCGTCCATCCAGAGCTTTTCGATTTCCGACGGCATCCCGTCGAGACGGTATTCGCGGGGAATGCCGATCTTCATGCCCTTCACCGAGCGGCCGACAGCCGCCTCGTAGTCAGGCACGGCGCGGTCCACCGAGGTGGAGTCCTTGGGATCGTAACCGGCCATCGAACGCATCAGGATCGCGGTGTCGCGCACCGTGCGCGCGATCGGCCCGGCCTGGTCGAGCGACGAGGCAAAGGCAACGACGCCCCATCGTGAGCAGCGACCATAGGTCGGCTTCAGGCCGACAATACCGGCGAAGGCTGCCGGCTGGCGGATCGAGCCGCCGGTGTCGGTCGCGGTTGCGCCGAGGCACAGACCGGCTGCCACGGCGGAAGCCGAGCCGCCCGACGAACCGCCGGGCACGAGCTTGGCGTCGGAGCCGTCGCGGCGCCACGGATTGACCACCGGGCCGAACGCCGATGTCTCGTTCGCCGAGCCCATCGCGAACTCGTCATTGTTCAGCTTGCCGAGCATCACCGCGCCGTCGCGCCACAGCTGCGAGGTCACGGTGGATTCATACGGCGGAACGAAGTTGCCGAGGATTTTCGAGCACGCGGTGGTGCGGACATCCTTGGTCGCGAACAGGTCCTTGATGCCCAGGGGAATGCCGGCCAACGGCCCGGCTTCGCCCTTGGCGATCGTGGCGTCGGCGGCAGCGGCCATCGCGCGGGCATGGACCGGCGTTTCCAGCACATAGGCGTTCAGCACGCGCGCGTTCTCGACCGCCACAATATGCGCATCGGTCAGTTCGACCGACGTGAAGGATTTTTTCGCGAGACCGTCACGGGCCTCCGCGAGTGTCAACGACGTCAGGTTTGTCATCTATTTATTGACCGGGCTGCAGAAGAACGGAGAGAGCGTCTTGTCGTTTTCCGGCGCGTCGCGGCGGAGTTTTTCGGAGGCCTTGTCGGCAGCCTCTAGCTGGTCGAGCACGGCGTCCATCGCCTTGTCGACGTCGACTATCTTGCCCTGTTTTTCTAGGGCGTCGAGGTAGTCCATATAAAGCTGATAGGACTTTTCATCGTCGCAAAGCATGCACATCGGATGATCCCGCCTCGATTATTCGACGACCTTCGGCACCAGGAAAAAGTGGTCCTCGGACTCCGGCGCATTCGCCGTCACCTTGTCGACGATCTCGCCGTCATTGACCACATCGGCGCGCCTTCGCATCTCCATCGGCATCACCGAGGTCATCGGCTCGACGCCGTCGACATTCACTTCCTGCAACTGCTCGACAAACGCCAGCATCGCGTTGAGCTCGCCCTGCAGATGGGGAACCTCGGCGTCAGTGACCGCAATGCGCGCAAGCTGCGCGATACGGCGAACGGTGGCGGCATCGACGGACATATATGAGCCTCGGGCGGAATTTCAGCCCGCCGTATAGCAGACGGAGCTTTCGCGCCGCAACCGCGCCCCACGGGCTCAGCCGGCAAGCTGCCCCATCCGCGCGAGCGCGGCAGCTGCCAGCACCCGGGTCAGATCCGCAGCGGGCACCTCGGTACCCAGACGCACCGCCTGCCCGGCCCATAAATTGCTGAATTCGGTGCGCCCGAGCTTCTCCGCGGCGGCCTTGAGTGGACCAAGGGCGGTGGCTGCATGCGGAAACGCCGGCGCATCCGCCGAAACCGGCCCGACCTCGCGCATCACCCGGTTGATGACGCCGCGCGCCGGCCGCCCGGTCATGACATTGGTGATGACGGTACCGTCGTCAGCCGATTCGGCCAGCGCCGCGCGGTGCGCCGCGCCGATCGTGGTCTCCGGGGAACGCAGAAAAGCCGTGCCTATCTGGACGCCGGCCGCGCCCAGCGCGAACGCCGCCGCGATGGCACGGCCATCGGCAATGCCGCCCGCGGCGATCACCGGCAGCTTCACGGCATCGACCACTTGCGGCAGCAGCGCGAACAGGCCGGGCTGCGTGGTGATGTCCTGCGTCAGGAACATGCCGCGGTGGCCGCCCGCTTCCGCGCCTTGCGCGATGATGACATCGGCGCCGTTCGCCTCCAGCCAGATCGCTTCGCGAACGATGGTGGCCGACCCCAGCACAATGCAGCCGGCCGCCTTGATCCGGGCCAGCAGCGCCGGCGCCGGCAGGCCGAAATGGAAGCTGACCACTTCCGGCTTCAGTTCCTCCACCAGCGCGCACATCGCCTCGTCAAACGGCGCACGATTGGCGGCGTTGACCGGGGCTGCGGGATCGAGACCGTATTCGCCGTAATAGGCCGACAGGCGCTGCTTCCAGCCGGCCTCGCGCTTCGCATCGGCATCCACCGCGGTGTGGCAGAAGAAGTTCAGATTGACCGGCGCCGAAACCCGCTGCCGGAAAATCCCGACCTGTTCGCGGGCCTTTTCAGCCGAGATCATCGCACAAGGCAGCGAGCCCAGCCCGCCGCCTTGCGCCACGGCGATCGCCAGCGCGGTGTCATGCGCGCCAGCCATCGGCGCCTGCACGATGGGAAACTCGAGATTCAACAGATCGATCAGCCTGCGGTTGGGCCACATGGGTGTACTCGTTCAATGATGTCGGGATCGGCGCGCGCATCGTTGCGGGGCGCGCAGGTACCTTAGCACGGACTTGCGGATGCAAGCTATAAGGTGGCGCGCGGGATGAGCAGCCATTTGCGCAGAGCCACGCCGGCCCAGATCGCCTCCACCAGCCCGAACGGCCAGGCGCCTTGCAGAAAGCCATACAGCGAGCCCAGCCCACACGCCCCGGCAAAGGCCAGCACATACCACGGGCTGCGCGCCTCCAGCGCGTAGCAGACCAGCATGGCGCTGACCGCGAACAATCCAAACAGGCTGAGGGCGTCCATCGATGGCGTTTTCCTATTTGCGGTAGCGCGTGCTATGCGGGGCCATGCCTGCACTCATCCTACCATTGATCGAAGCGGCCGCGCACTGGCCGGCCCGTGGCGCGCTGATCGGTCTCGATCTCGGCACCAAGACCATCGGCGTCGCGGTGTCCGATCCCGACCGTCGACTGGCCACCGGCGTCGAGACCGTCGAGCGCACCGCCTTCAAGGCCGACGCCGCGCGGCTGGTCAAGCTCGCCGGCGAGCGCAACATCTGCGGCTTCGTGCTCGGCCTGCCGATCAACATGGACGGCTCCGAGGGCCCGCGCGCGCAATCGACCCGCGCCTTCGCGCGTAACTTCTCCAAACTCACCGAACTGCCGATCGGGTTCTGGGACGAGCGGTTGTCGACCTCGGCGGTCGAGCGCGAGTTGATCGCCAACGACGTCTCCCGCGCCAAGCGCGCGAAGGTCATCGACGAACACGCCGCGATCTTCATCCTGCAGGGCGCCCTCGACCGGCTGGCCGCGCTGCTGCGCGCGCCGGACATTCGCTGAGCTGCTTCGACTTACGAATGCATGGCGAGCCAGAGCGTCTGCACGGTGGCGGCGAGATTGTTCAGGCCGTGGAGGAACACCGTCAGCCATGTCGAATGGAAGCGGTAGCGCAGCCAGCCCAGCAGCAAGCCGATGGTGAAAATCTCGCAGAAGAAGAACCAGTCATATTGCAGGTGCATCGCGGTCCAGACCAGCGATGACAGCACGATGGCGCCCCACGGCCGCAGGAAGGATTCCGACCAGCCGCGGTAGAGGAAGCCACGGACAAAGAACTCCTCGGTCAAGGGCGCGGCCACGCAGAACGCGATCACCAGCAGCCACAATGCGCCATCCGCCCGCGCGGATTTCAGCACTTCCAGCATGAAGCCGGGCGTGGAGTCGCGCCCCGTTGCGCGCGAGATCAGCTCCCACAGGCCGACCAGCAGGATCAGCCCGAGCGCCCCGAGCGCGTAGTTCTTCCAGCCGGTGCCACGCAGCGCGAGATAGTCCGCGAACGGAATCCGCGCCAGCCGCGTCGCCAGCCACAAAGCGGCGCAGACCGCGGGCAATCCCATGATCACCGACAGTGCGATCGCGGTGCCGCTGCTCAGCGTGCGCGTCAGCAGCGCGAGATCGAACGGCGCGTCCTTGATCACAATCAGATACAGCACCACCGTGACCTGGCCGAGAAACAGGGCCGCAAAGGCAAACAGGCCCCACAGGCTGGTGCCCCAGAACTTCCAGGTCCGCGGCGGTTTTACCCCGGGCAACGCCCCGGGATCGAGGGGCGCGTCTTGCAAGGTCATTGCGGCAACGCACGGTCGAGCAGTTCGCGGCTCTGCGTCTCAGACAATTCGGCCGCGCCATACATCGCGCTGCGCGCGCCACCGAGCCGGGTTTTCGCAAACAACTCGGCGTGCCGGGGATGCACGATGTTGAGCGCCGCCGCAGCGGCGAGGATCGCCAGAGTTTCGACCGCTTGCCGTGCGACGCGCTCGCTGTCCGACCGCAGCAGGCTGCCGATCACGAAGGACGCCGCCTCGCCTGCGCCCGGCAGGCTGCGGGTCTCGTCGACCAGTTCCTGCAGCACGGCGATAGCGGCCTCGCCGTCGCGCGACAGCGCCCGCAGCACGTCGAGGCACATCACATTGCCGGAGCCTTCCCAGATCGCATTAACCGGCGCCTCGCGATAATGCCGCGCCAGAACGCCCTCCTCGACATAGCCGTTGCCGCCCATGCACTCCATCGCCTCATAGAGAAATCCGGGCGCGCTCTTGCAGACCCAGTATTTCACCGCCGGCGTCATCAGCCGCATAAAGGCTGCCTCTGCCGCATCCTCCGGCGCGCGATCGAACGAACGGCAGAGCCGCATCACCAGCGCGGTCGTGGCCTCGACATGCAGCGCCATGTCGGCCAGCACGCTCTGCATCATCGGCTGATCGGCCAGGTGTTTCTGGAACACGCTGCGGTGCCTGGCATGATGCAACGCATGCACCAGTCCCGAGCGCATCAGCCCGGCGGAGGCGACCGCGCAGTCCTGCCGCGTCAGTTGCACCATCTGGATGATGGTGCGGATGCCCCGGCCCTCGTCGCCAACGCGGAGCGCATAGGCGTCGTTGAACTCGACTTCCGAAGACGCGTTGGAGCGGTTGCCGAGCTTGTCCTTCAGCCGCTGGAATTCGATCGCATTGACCGAGCCGTCCGGCCGAAAACGCGGCATAAAGAAACAGCTCAGGCCCTCATCTGCCTGCGCTAGCACCAGAAAGGCGTCGCACATTGGTGCGGACATGAACCATTTGTGGCCGCTGATCAGGTAGGAATCGCCGTCGCGCGTGGCGGTCGTGATGTTGCTGCGCACATCGGTGCCGCCCTGCTTTTCGGTCATGCCCATGCCGAGCGTCATGCCTGATTTGGCCGACCACGGCGCAAAGCCGGAATCATAGTTGCGGCTACCGATCACCGGCATCAGTTGCGCCAGCACGTCGGGCTGCGACGCCAGCGCCGCGACCGAGGCCCGCGTCATGGTGAGCGGACACAGATGCCCGGTCTCGACCTGCGCGGCCATGTAGAATTTCGCCGCCCGCGCGACTTCGGAGGCGCGGCCGGCCGGTGTGCCGTCCTTGGTCCAGGTGGAATTGTGCAAACCGGCGTTGACCGAATGCGCCATCAGCTCGTGATAGGCCGGATGAAACTCGACCGCATCGCGGCGGTTGCCACGGGCGTCAAAAGTCTTCAGCTTCGGCGTATTTTCGTTGGCCAGCCGGGCGCGCTCGGCCATCTCCGCCGAGCCCCACAGCTGGCCGAAATTCGCATGGTCCACATAGGCCGACGAGGCCTCGTTGAGCGCCACCGCCTCGACCAGCGGCCGGTCGGAGGCGAACAGGTCGACATCCTCATAGGGCGGCGACTGGTTCAGCGCCTCTTTTGTCGTGGCGTGCGTCATGAAACATTCCCGGCTGCGGACATCGTCGGGCCGCTTTTACGCAAGATTCGCCGCAATTTCACGCGATGATCCCGCCGCGGCACCTTGTGGCAATGCGTCAGGGCCGTTGACCCGGCCGCAGATGCAATGGGGATAACCCGGAACCGGCCGATTGGCGCTTGCCCCGGTTTTGGACTCTCCCTATAGCTTTCGTTTTAATGACCCTTGCAACAAAATCGACGTTCGTCCTCGCCCACCGGCATCTGCTGGGCATCGAGGGCCTTTCCGCCGCGGATATCACCGGCCTCCTCGACCTGTCCGAGGAATATGTCGAGCTGAACCGCCAGGTCGACAAAAAGCGGACCTCGTTGCGCGGTCGGACCCAGGTCAATCTGTTCTTCGAGAATTCGACCCGCACCCAGTCATCCTTCGAACTGGCCGGCAAGCGACTCGGCGCCGACGTCATGAACATGTCGGTGTCATCGTCCTCCATCAAGAAGGGCGAGACGCTGATCGACACCGCGATGACGCTGAACGCGATGCATCCGGACATCCTGGTGATGCGCCACCACGCCTCCGGCGCGGTCGAGCTGCTGGCGCGCAAGGTCGATGGTTCCGTCATCAATGCCGGCGACGGCGCGCACGAGCACCCGACGCAGGCGCTGCTGGACGCGCTGACCATCCGCCGCAACAAGGGCCGGCTTGAAGGCCTGGTCATCGCGATCTGCGGCGACGTCCTGCATTCGCGCGTCGCCCGCTCCAACATCCTTTTGCTCAACCGCATGGGCGCCCGCGTTCGCGTCGTAGCGCCCTCCACATTGCTGCCACCGGGCATCGAGCGAATGGGCGTCGAAGTGTTTCGCGACATGCGCGAGGGACTCGAAGGCGCAGACATCGTCATGATGCTGCGGCTGCAGCGCGAGCGCATGAGCGGCTCGTTCGTGCCCTCCTCCGGCGAATACTTCCAGTTTTTCGGCCTCGACCAGAAGAAGCTTGCCTACGCAAAACCCGATGCGCTGGTGATGCACCCCGGCCCGATGAACCGCGGCGTCGAGATCGACTCCATCGTCGCCGACGGCGCACAGTCGCTGATCCGCGAACAGGTCGAGATGGGCGTCGCCGTCCGCATGGCCGTGCTAGAAGCGCTCGCGCGCAACCTCCCAAATGCGTGACATCATGCTGACCGACCGCCGGCCCATCCTGCTCGCCAACGCCCGCCTGATCGATCCGTCGCGCCATCTCGACGGCCCCGGCGACGTGCTGATCGCCGATGGCGTGATCCGCGACGCCCGCCGCGGCATCGGCGCCGCCGGCGTCCCCGAGGGCACCGACATCATCAATTGCGCCGGCATGATCGTAGCGCCCGGCCTGATCGACATGCGCGCCTTTGTCGGCGAGCCCGGCGCCAGCCACCGCGAAACCTTTGCCTCCGCCAGCCGCGCTGCGGCCGCGGGCGGCATCACCACGATTGTCTGCCAGCCCGACACCTCGCCGGTGATCGACAATTCCGCCACCGTCGACTTTGTGCTGCGCCGCGCCCGCGACACCGCGATCGTCAACATCCATCCGATGGCCGCGCTGACCAAAGGCATGGCTGGCCGCGAGATGACCGAGATCGGACTGCTCAAGGCCGCCGGCGCCGTCGCCTTCACCGATGGCGACAAGAGCATCACCAACGCGCAGCTGATGCGCCGCGCTTTGACCTATGCGCGCGATTTCGACGCGCTGATCGTGCATCACACCGAAGATCCGGATCTGGTCGGCGAAGGCGTGATGAACGAGGGCGAGCGCGCCTCGCGGCTCGGCCTGATCGGCATTCCCAATGCTGCCGAGGCGATGATGCTGGAACGCGACATGCGTCTGGTCGCTTTGACCGGCGGGCGCTACCACGCGGCTTCGCTGACCTGCATCGAGTCCATCGAGGTGCTGCAGCGCGCCAAGGATGCCGGCCTCAAGGTCAGCGCATCGGCGTCGATCAACCATCTGACGCTGAACGAGATCGATATCGGCCCGTATCGCTCCTATCTCAAACTGTCACCGCCGCTGCGCACCGAGGACGACCGCCAGGCACTGGTCGCCGCCGTCGCCTCCGGGCTGATCGACGTCATCATGTCCGACCACAATCCGCAGGACGTCGAGACCAAGCGGCTGCCGTTTGCCGAGGCCGCGCCCGGCGCGATCGGGCTGGAGACGATGCTGTCCGCAGGACTGCGGCTGATCCACAGCGGCGAGCTGGATTTCACGACGCTGATCCGCGCGATGTCGACGCGGCCCGCCGAACTGCTCGGCCTGCCCGGCGGCTCGCTGCGTCCCGGCGCCGTCGCCGACATCATCGTCATTGACGCCGACGTGCCGTGGGTGCTGGATCCGGCCGACCTGAAGTCGCAATGCAAGAACACGCCGTTCGACGAGGCCCGCTTCACCGGCCGCGTCGCACGCACCATCGTCGGCGGACGCACCGTGTATGAACATGTGTAGGGTACGATGATTGTCGTCTATGTTTTTGCGGCCGCGCTCGGCTATTTCCTTGGCTCGATCCCGTTCGGGCTGGTGCTGACCAGGCTCGCCGGCACGCAGGACATCCGCACCATCGGCTCCGGCAACATCGGCGCCACCAACGTGCTGCGCACCGGCCGCAAGGGCCTCGCCGCCGCGACGCTGATCCTCGACGCGCTGAAGGGCACCATCGCCGTCATCATCGCCGGCAGCGTCGGCGGGCCGCAGGCGGCGATGATCGCCGGCCTGTTCGCCTTCCTCGGCCACCTGTTCCCGGTCTGGCTCGGCTTCAAGGGCGGCAAGGGCGTGGCGGTCTATATCGGCATCATGCTCGGCCTGTTCTGGCCGGCGGCACTGATTTTCTGCATGGCGTGGCTCGCTTGCGCCTTTGCCTCGCGCTATTCGTCACTCTCCGCGCTCACCGCCAGCGGCGTGACGCCGATCTTCCTCTGGTGGGCCAAGGCGCCCCAGCTCGCTTTGCTGGCGACGGTCCTGACACTGCTGCTGTGGTTCATGCACCGCGAGAACATCAAGCGGCTGATGGCCGGCACCGAAGGCAAGATCGGCGCGAAGTAGAGGCAAGGCCTCACGCCAACGCGCCTGCCCTCACATCGGCAAACGCAGGTCCAGCGGCTTGGTCGGCGGGAATTCGCCGGCATAGGCGCGGCGATGGATTTCGTCCGGCGAGGCGCCGGCGTCTCGGGCGGCGACCAGTGCATCGCAGTCCACCGGCGCACCGATCGGATTGGCGGCGAATTCGGCTGACGTGGTCATCCACTTCGTCGACAGGTTCCAGTCGCCGAAAATGTCGCATTGCAGCTCGACGCTGTTGCCGTCCGGATCGACATAATAAAACGACAGCGTCATGCCGTGGTCGAGCGCCATATGCGGCTCAATTCCCGCCGCCTTGAGCCGAACATAGCTATCAAGCAAGGCGTCCATGCTGGCGAATTCGAACGCGGTATGATGCAGTCCGGTGTGGTGCAGTTTATTCGGATCGTCGCTGATCGCCGGGCTGGCGAGCAGCGCCATGCGGTGGTTGGCGGAATCGTTGCTCAGCCAGGCGCCGCCAGGAAACGCATACATCGTCTTCATACCGACCACGTCGCCATACCAGTCGATCATCGGCTGCAACCGCGTGGTCTTCAGCGTGACGTGATGCAGCACGGCACGGTGGGTCTTTTGCTCGGACATGATTTCCTCCTGAAGGTGGCGACGTTTGGCCCGCCTTGTTGATTGAACGCAGCCCGTGGCTCGGAAATAACGTTAGCTGCGCGGACCTATTATGACCGGCCGCGCCCCGATGGCCAGCGGTCCGAAGTAAAATCAGCCGTGTAGTTGTCAGTTGCGAGAAGCCGCGCAAGACTGTCCCGACAGGGAGGTCAAAGTGCCCAGCACCGCATCCACCGCCGTCCAGCTCACCGAGGCCCAGCGGATCGACTGGCTGCGGCTGATCCGCAGTGACAACGTCGGCCCGCGCACCTTCCGTTCGCTTATCAACCATTGCGGTAGCGCCCGAGAAGCATTGGCGCGGCTGCCCGATCTGGCGCGGCGCGGCGGCGCCGCCCGGCCCGACCGGACCGTCAGCGAGGACGACGCAAAGCGCGAACTGGCGGCTTCCCGGAAACTCGGCGTGTCGCTGCTGGCCCCCGGAGAACCCGGCTATCCACCGCGCCTAGCGGGCATCGATGACGCGCCACCGCTGCTCGGCGTCCGCGGCCGGACCGATACGCTGATGCGGCCGATGATCGCCATCGTCGGCTCGCGCAATGCGTCGGGCGCCGGGCTGAAGTTTGCCGAACGGCTGGCGCATGATCTGGGCGACGCCGGCTTTGTCATCGCCTCCGGGCTCGCCCGCGGCATCGACCAGGCCGCACACCGCGCCAGCATCAATTCGAGTACGCTGGCGGTGCTGGCCGGCGGGCACGACAGGATCTATCCGCCGGAGCACGAGGACCTGCTCTATGCGATCCTCGAACACGGCGGTGCTATCTCGGAAATGCCGCTCGGCCATGTGCCGAGAGCGCGGGATTTTCCCCGCCGCAACCGGCTGATATCAGGCGTATCGCTTGGCGTCGTGGTGATCGAGGCGGCACATCGTTCGGGCTCGCTGATCACGGCCCGGATCGCCGCCGAACAGGGCCGCGAGGTGTTCGCAGTGCCCGGCTCGCCGCTCGACCCGCGCGCCGCCGGCACCAACGATCTTATCAAGCAGGGCGCGGCGCTGGTCACCGAGGCCTCCGACGTAATTAACGCGGTCGCGGCGATCATGGATCGTCCCATTGAGCTGCACGGCCGCGAACCCGATGACGTGGCGTCGTTCGACGAGCCCGATCACAGCGACCGCGCCCGGATCATCGCCTTGCTCGGGCCGAGCCCGGTCGGCATCGACGACCTGATCCGGCTCGGTGGCGCGTCAGCCGCGGTGGTGCGCACCGTGCTCCTGGAGCTTGAACTCGCCGGACGGCTGGAGCGCCACGGCGGCGGGCTGGTGTCGATGATCTAGAAAAGCGTTTTCGAGCGAAGCGGACTCCGGTTCGCGTCAAGAAAACGCGTCAAAACCAGAACCAATTTCAGTCCGTCGAATTGCGCACGTCGAAATTCTGCCGCGCGGTCTCGATGTCCGTCAGATGCTGCTTCGCCCATTGTCCCAGCGCCATCACCGAGTGGCTCAAGCCGCGGCCGAGATCGGTGAGTTCATAATCGACCCGCGGCGGAACCGTTGGAAATACCGTGCGCGTGACCAGGCCGTCACGCTCCAGCCCGCGCAAGGTCAACGTCAGCATCCGCTGCGAGATGCCGCCGACCATCCGCTTCAACTCGTTGAAGCGGCGCGGCCCGTCGCCGAGCAGCATGATCACCAGCACCGTCCATTTGTCGCCGACCCGCGCCAGCACGGCCGCGACGCCGCGGCAATCGCTGCCAAGGTGCGAATTCGGCGGCAGGACAGGCACATGGGTGTGCTCGGGTTTCAAAATTGTGCCTTCTTGTGCGCTTTTCGATAGTCACTCATTTAGCGTCAGTTACAAACCTATACCAGGGACAACTGACATGAAACTGCTTCACATCGATTCCAGCGTGCTCGGCCCGCATTCCGTCAGCCGGCAGGTCTCCGCCGCCATCGTCGACCGCCTGACCCAGGCCACGCCCGGCCTTGCGGTCACCTATCGCGACCTCAGCGCCACCCCGCTGGCGCACCTGTCCGGCGCGCATCTTGCCGCCGCGCAGGGCGCCGCCCCCGATGCCGCGCTGCAGCCAGACCTCGCGGCCGGCCAAGCCGTGCTGGAAGAGTTTCTCGCGGCCGACATCGTGGTGATCGGCGCACCGATGTACAATTTCACGATCCCGACCCAGCTCAAGGGCTGGATCGACCGCATCGCGGTGGCCGGCAAGACGTTCAAATACGATGCTAGCGGCGTGCAGGGTCTGGCCGGCGGCAAGCGGATCGTGATCGCGCTGTCGCGCGGCAATTTCTACGGCGTCGGCGCCCCCGCCGCGGCCTATGAACACGCCGAGACCTATCTGCGCGGCGTATTCGGATTCATTGGGGTCACCGATATCGAGGTCATTGTCGCCGAGGGCATCGGGGCCGGGCCGGAGCACCGCGAAAAAGCCATCGCCGGCGCATTACAGGCAGCGACCGACCTGCGCGCAGCGTAACAGCACGGTCGTTCCGGGGCGCGAGAGCGCAACTCGAGCGAACCCGGAATCCAGAGAAGGTGATGAACATTTCGGGGTTCCGGGTCTGCACTCCAGCCGGCTTCGCCGTCTGAAGTGCGCCCGGAATGACGACGTTAGTTAGGCTCGATAGATCGGCGCGCCCGCGGGAGAAGCCGTCGCACCGCCATCAACGAATATCTCCTGGCCCTGGACATTCGACGCATCGTCGGAAGCCAGGAACAATACCGTCTTGGCAACCTCCTCCGGCTTGCCGAAACGCCCGAGCGGAATAGTCCGGGCGATGCGCGCCTCCAGTCCGGCCATCGCCTCCGGCGTCGGCGCGGCACTTTTCCAGATCGGCGTCGAGGTGCCACCCGGCGACACGACGTTGACGCGGATGCCGCGCGGCGACAGCTCCGACGCCATCACCCGGGCCATCGCGCGCACGCCGGCCTTGCTGGCCGCATAGGCGGCGTAGCCGGGATTGCCGAGCACCGAGATCACCGAACCGTTCAGGATCACCGAGGCGTTGTCGTTGAGATGCGGCAGCGCGGCCTGCACGGTGAAGAACACGGCGGTGACGTTGGTCTTCAGCACCGTCTCGAACACTTCCAGCGAGGTGCCGCCGACCGGTGTGAAGCCGCTGATGCCGGCGTTCGCAAATATGATGTCGAGTTTGCCGAATTTTTTCACGGTCTCGGCAACCGCCCTTTCGGTGGCCGCGATGTCGGTGGCATCGGCGACGATGCCGATCGCGTTGGCGCCGAGTTCGGCCACCGCTGCATCCAGCCGTGTCCTGTCGCGACCGGTGATCGCTACCCTGGCGCCTTCGGCGACGAACAGCCGCGCCGTGGTGAGGCCGATGCCGCTGTTGCCGCCGGTGATCAATGCCGTCTTGCCTGCGAGTCTCATGGAATGCTCCCTGCAACAAACTGGTTGCCATTTGCAACCACGTTGCCAATTAGCGCCGGTGGTTTTATATTGCAACCAGATAATCGGACGGGCCACGGAGTTGTGAGCGCGCCGGAGGAATGGAAATGGCGAAGCGAAGCAGCCTGAAGCAGGACGCCTGTCCGGTCGCGCGCGCGATGGAGTTGATCGGCGACTGCTGGACGATGTTGATCATCCGCAATGCGATGTTGGGGCAGCGCCGCTTCAGCGAATTCCAGAAGGATCTGGGCCTGGCCAAGAACATCCTGTCGGACCGGCTGCGCGTGCTGGTCGCCGACGGCATTTTCACGACGGAGCCGGCCGCGGACGGCAGCGCCTATCAGGACTACGTGCTGACCGACAAAGGCCGCGCGGTATTTCCCATCATGGTGGCGCTACGGCAGTGGGGCGAGGCCTTTGCCTTTTCGCCCGGCGAGGCCACCAACATCCTGGTCGATCGCAAGACCGGCAAACGGGTGCCGAGAATGGCCCTGCACGCCGCCGACGGCCGGCCACTCGGCGTGGGCGACACCCGCATCAAGGCCATCGTCGCCGGCTGACCCCGATCACTTGCGCCGGCGGACGATCTCGTCGGCTTCCATCTGCGCCATGTCGAGCAGGTAGCTCAGCGTGTCGTGGCCGTGACGCCGCGCCATCTGCGCGAGTTCGGCGGTGGCACTCTTTATATAATGCGCCGCTTCATCAGATCCGCCATCCCGGGGCGCCCCGCCACCGCGCGAACGATCACCTACGGATATGGACATGCGATTTCCCAGCGAATTTCCCGGCCGAGCGACCTTCCGCGGCCCGGTAAAATCCTACAACGAGCCCAGAGAAAATCGCAATCATAAGATGTATTGCGCAACTTTTGAGATAGATTCGCTGCGACTTGCCAGCACCGGTTCCCACAGCAGGATTTGACACGGGCCCCCTTCACACCCATGTTCCCCGCGAAACGGCCGTCGCGACTCTCGCGAAACCGGCCCGCATTTCTCCCTTAAGCTATTGGAATGACATGAATATCGTCATTGTCGAGTCGCCCTCCAAGGCCAAGACGATCAACAAGTATCTCGGGCCCGACTACGAGGTGCTGGCGTCGTTCGGCCATGTTCGCGACCTTCCCGCCAAGAACGGGTCGGTCGATCCGGACGCCAATTTCCAGATGATCTGGGAGGTCGATCCCAAGGCTGCCGGCCGGCTCAACGACATCGCCAAAGCCCTCAAGGGCGCCGACAAATTGATCCTCGCGACCGATCCGGATCGCGAAGGCGAGGCGATCTCGTGGCATGTGCTCGAAGTGCTGAAAGAGAAGCGCGCGATCAAGGACCACAAGATCGAACGCGTCGTGTTCAACGCCATCACCAAGCAGGCGGTGACCGAGGCGATGAAGAACCCGCGCCAGATCGACGGCGCGCTGGTCGACGCCTATATGGCGCGCCGCGCGCTGGATTATCTGGTCGGCTTCACCCTCTCCCCGGTGCTGTGGCGCAAGCTACCCGGCGCGCGTTCCGCCGGACGCGTCCAGTCGGTCGCGCTGCGACTGGTCTGCGACCGCGAGCTGGAAATCGAGAAATTCATCCCGCGCGAATACTGGTCGCTGGTCACCACGCTGGCGACACCGCGCGGCGACAGCTTTGAAGCCCGCCTGATCGGCGCCGACGGCAAGAAGATCCAGCGGCTCGATATCGGCACCGGCGAGGAAGCCGAGGACTTCCGCAAGGCGATCGAGGCCGCCGCGTTCGAAGTCACCACCGTCGAAGCCAAGCCGGCACGCCGCAATCCGCAGGCGCCGTTCACCACCTCGACGCTGCAGCAGGAAGCCAGCCGCAAGCTCGGTTTTGCGCCAGCGCACACCATGCGCATCGCGCAACGGCTCTATGAAGGCATCGACATCGGCGGCGAGACCACCGGTCTGATCACCTATATGCGAACCGACGGCGTGCAGATCGACGGATCGGCCATCACGCAGGCCCGCGAAGTGATCGGCGAGGACTACGGCAAGGAGTACGTCCCGGGCACCGCGCGGCAGTATTCGACCAAGGCCAAGAATGCGCAGGAAGCGCATGAAGCAATCCGCCCCACCGACATGTCGCGCCGTCCCGCCTCGCTTCGCGGCCGGCTCGATAGTGACCAGTCGCGGCTCTATGAGCTGATCTGGATGCGCACCATCGCCAGCCAGATGGAATCGGCCGAGATGGAGCGCACCACGGTCGATATCTCCGCCCGTGCCGGCGCCCGCGTGCTGGAACTGCGCGCCACCGGCCAGGTGGTGAAGTTCGACGGCTTCCTTGCGGTCTATCAGGAAGGCAAGGACGACGACACCGACGACGAGGATTCCCGCCGCCTGCCCGCGATGAGCGAAGGCGAAAAGCTGAAGAAAGAGAATCTCGCAGTCACCCAGCACTTCACCGAGCCGCCGCCGCGCTTCTCGGAAGCCTCGCTGGTGAAGCGGATGGAAGAGCTGAGCATCGGCCGGCCCTCGACCTACGCCTCGATCCTGCAGGTCCTGAAGGACCGCGGCTACGTGCGGCTTGAGAAGAAGCGCCTCTACGGCGAGGACAAGGGCCGCGTCGTCGTCGCCTTCCTTGAGAACTTCTTTGCCAAATATGTTGAATATGACTTCACCGCCGCGCTGGAAGAGAACCTTGATCGGGTCTCCAACAACGAGATCTCCTGGCAACAGGTGCTGCGGGATTTCTGGACCGACTTCATCGGCGCCGTCAACGAGATCAAGGACCTGCGCGTCACCGAGGTGCTCGATACGCTCGACAACATGCTGGGTCCGCACATCTACGCGCCGCGCGAAGACGGCGGCGATCCCCGGCAGTGCCCGACCTGCGGCAATGGCAAGCTCAATCTCAAGGCCGGCAAGTTCGGCGCCTTTGTCGGCTGCTCGAACTATCCGGAATGCCGCTACACCCGCCCGCTAGCCGCGGATAGCGGCGCCAGCGCCGACCGCATCCTCGGCAAGGACCCGCTGACTGACCGCGACGTCGCGGTGAAGGCCGGCCGGTTCGGGCCCTACATCCAGCTTGGCGACGTCAAGGATTACGCCGAAGGCGAGAAGCCGAAACGCGCCGGGATTCCGAAGGATACTTCGCCCAGCGACGTCGAACTCGACCTCGCGCTGAAGCTGCTGTCGCTGCCACGCGAAGTCGGCAAGCACCCGGAGACCGGCGAGCCGATCACCGCAGGGCTTGGCCGGTTCGGGCCGTTCGTGCGCCATGAGAAGACCTATGCCAGCCTGGAGGCCGGCGACGAGGTGTTCGACATCGGGTTGAACCGCGCGGTGACGCTGATCGCCGAGAAGATTTTGAAGGGCCCGAGCGGCCGCAAGTTCGGCGCCGATCCCGGCAAGCCGCTCGGCGAGCATCCGACCCTCGGCGGCGTCGCCGTCAAGGGCGGGCGCTATGGCGCCTATGTCACCGCAGGCGGGGTGAACGCGACGATCCCCAGCGACAAGACGCAGGAAACCATCACGCTGGCAGAAGCCATCGCACTGATCGACGAGCGCGCCGCCAAAGGCGGCGGCAAGCCGAAGCGCGGCGCCAAGAAGACAGTCGCCAAGAAAGCACCGGCGAAGAAGGCGGCTGCCAAGACTGACGCTGACGCCAAGCCCGCCAAGAAGGCCGCGCCGAAGAAGAAGGTGGCCAAGAAGGCCGTCGCCAAGAAAGCTGCCGCCAAGCCGAAGGCCGAAGGCGCCGCCGCCAGCGCAGCCCGCGCGCCGGTAGCCGCCAAGGCGTCGCCCGCGAAAAAGACGGCGCCGGCCAAGAAGGCTGCGAAACCTGCTGCGAAAAAGAGCGCCAGCAAGAACGGATAATTGTGAGCAAGAAACGGGATAACGGCTTTCCAACCCGGGATGCAATCGTCGCTTTTGTGCGGACCAATCCCGGCAAGATCGGTACCCGCGAGATCGCGCGGGAATTCGGCCTGAAGAACGCCGCCCGCATCGAACTGAAGCAGATTTTGCGCGAACTCGCCCAAGAGGGCGTGATCGCCAGGCAGGGCAAGTCGGTCCGCGGGCCCACCGCTCTCCCGCCGACCGTGCTGGTCGATATCACCGCGCGCGATCGCGACGGCGAGTTGCTGGCGACGCCCACCGAGTGGGACGAAGCCACGCAAGGCGCAGTGCCCAAGATCCGCATCCACACGCCGCGCCGTCCCCTGCCCGGCACCGCCGCCGGCGTCGGCGACCGCGCGATGCTGCGCATCGAAAGGATCGAGGCTGAAGGCGACGCCACCGCCTATCGCGGCCGCGTCATCAAGGTGATGGACAAGGCCAAGGCGCGGCTGCTCGGCATTTTCCGCAAGCTGCCCGGCGGCGGCGGGCGGTTGATCCCGGTCGACAAGAAACAGGCCGGACGCGGCGAACTCAACATCGCCGAGCGCGACAGCAACGGTGCCGAGGACGGCGATCTGGTCAGCGTCGATCTGATCCATACGCGCGGTTACGGCCTCGCCTCCGGCAAGGTGAAGGAGCGGCTCGGCTCGCTATCGACGGAGAAGGCCGTCAGCCTGATCGCTATACACTCCCACGAGATCCCGCAGGAATTTTCGGCCGCCGCGATTGCCGAGTCCGAGGAAGCGCAACCGGCGACGCTGGCCGGCCGCGAGGACTGGCGCGCGCTGCCACTGGTCACGATCGATCCGCCGGATGCCAAGGATCACGACGACGCAGTCCATGCCGAGCCAGATCCCGACCACGAGGGCGGCTACATCGTCACCGTCGCCATTGCCGATGTTGCCTTCTATGTGAGGCCCGGCTCGGCGCTCGATCGCGACGCGCTGACGCGCGGCAATTCGGTGTACTTCCCCGACCGCGTCGTGCCGATGCTGCCGGAGCGGATTTCAAACAATCTGTGTTCTCTGGTGCCGGGCGAAGCGCGCGGCGCGCTGGCCGTCCGCATGGTGATCGGCGCCGATGGCCGCAAGCGCTCGCACACCTTCCATCGCATTCTGATGCGCTCGGCGGCAAAGCTGAGCTACGCCCAGGCGCAGGCAGCGATCGATGGCCAACCCGATGATATCACCGGCCCGATCCTCGAACCGATCCTGAAGCCGCTCTACGACGCCTATGCGCTGGTGAAGCTCGCGCGGGATGAGCGCGATCCGCTCGACCTCGATATTCCCGAGCGGAAAATCCTGCTCAAGAAGGACGGCACGGTCGATCGTGTCATCGTGCCGGAACGGCTGGACGCACATAAACTCATCGAAGAATTCATGATCCTGGCCAACGTCGCGGCGGCCGAGATGCTTGAAAAGAAGGCGCTGCCGCTTATCTACAGGGTGCACGACGAGCCTTCACAGGAGAAGGTTCACAACCTGCAGGAATTCCTCAAGACCCTCGATCTGGCGTTCGCCAAGGCGGGTGCGCTGCGACCTTCGCTGTTCAATAGCGTACTGGCCAAGGTCAAGGGCGAGGATTCCGAACCGCTGGTGAATGAAGTGGTGTTGCGCTCGCAAGCCCAGGCGGAATACTCCGCCGAGAACTACGGACATTTCGGTCTGAACCTGCGCCGCTACGCGCATTTCACGTCGCCTATCAGGCGATACGCAGATCTGATCGTGCATCGCGCGCTGATCCGGGGCCTCGGTCTTGGCGAAGGCGAACTGCCCGACACCGAGACGCCGGAAACGCTGGCAGAAGTGGCCGCGCAAATCTCCGTCACCGAACGCCGCGCCATGAAGGCCGAGCGCGAGACGTCGGACCGGCTGATCGCGCACTTTCTCGCCGACCGCATCGGCGCCACGTTCCAGGGCCGCATCTCCGGCGTCACCCGCGCTGGCCTGTTCGTGAAGCTCAATGATACCGGCGCCGACGGCCTGATCCCGATCCGCACGCTCGGCACCGAGTACTACAATTACGATGAAGCGCGCCATGCGTTGGTCGGCACGCGCAGCGGCACGATGCACACTCTGGGCGACGTCGTCGATGTTCGCCTGGTGGAAGCCGCGCCCGTGGCAGGCGCCTTGCGGTTTGAACTTCTTTCGGAAGGCCACGTTGAACGCAAAGGCCAGCGACGCCACACCCGAACTGAGGGATCTGCGGGCATCGGGCGGTCACCCGGCGGAAAATCCGCCAAAGGAACCTCAAAGGGTCTGTCTACCAAGCCGCCGAAAAAACCCAAGAAGGTGCACCTTGGACGAAATGCCCGATTGAAGGCCAAGGAAGCGAAGGGCAATGCTGGCACTAACAGCGCCGCCAGCGCAACCGCTGGCAAGCCGAAGAAGAAGGGGAAATCATGATGACACCCGAACCCGCCAGAACCTGGACCTCCGCCCTCGACCCCGCCGCCAAGCGCAATGTCTGGACCGCGATGAAGCGTGGCTTCGTGTGCCGCTGCCCGAACTGCGGCGAAGGCAAGCTGTTTCGTGCCTTTCTCAAGGTCGATGACCACTGTTCGGTCTGCGGTCAGGATTTTACCGCGCATCGCGCCGACGACCTGCCCGCCTATCTCGTCATCGTCATCGTCGGCCATTTACTGGTCCCGGTGATCCTGTGGATCGAGACCGACTACTCGCCGGCGATCTGGCTGCAGCTTGCGGTGTATCTGCCATTCACACTGATTGCATCGCTAGCGCTGCTGCAACCCGTCAAGGGCGCGGTGGTCGGCCTGCAATGGGCGTTTCGCATGCACGGATTTGGCGACGGCGATCACGACTGATACGATTGCCGTCCTGTTCGAGATCAATCAAGAAACTTAAAAACGAGGACGGCATGAGCGAAGTACAGGTCGGCAAGGAAGCAGATCACCACCCCTACAAGCGCCCGCGCGACGCCGCGACCTTGATGCTGGTGGACCGTTCCGGCCCGGTGCCGAAAGTGCTGGTCGGCAAGCGCCACGCCAATGTCGTGTTCATGCCCGGCAAGTTCGTGTTTCCCGGCGGCAGCGTCGACAAGACCGACAACAGGATCCCGATCGCCGCTCCCCTGTCCGCCGGCCTCGAAGCCAATCTCGCCAAGGGAAGTCCGAAGACCGCGCCGTCGCGCGCGCGTTCGCTTGCGGTGGCCGCAATCCGTGAAGCCTGCGAGGAAACTGGCCTGTGCCTCGGTCGCAAGGTCGAAGGCTCCTCAAAGAAATTGCCCGGCCCGTGGTCCGCGTTCAGCGATGCCGGTCTGTTGCCAGATCCATCCGGACTGTTCCTGATTGCGCGCGCAATCACCCCGCCCGGCCGCATCAAGCGTTTCGACACCCGCTTCTTCACCGCCGATGCATCCGCTATCGCACATCGGATCGAGGGCGTCATTCATGCCGACGCGGAGCTGGTTGAACTGGTGTGGGTTGAACTCGGCTCCGAACATCTGGCCGATGCGCACGCCATGACCAAGAACGTGCTTAACCAGCTACAGAAGCGACTGACGACCGGTCCGTTGCGACACGACGCCCCGTTGCCCTTCTTTCACTGGTACAGCGGAAAAATGCAGCTGGATATGTTGCCCGGAGAGGATTGACCACCATCGTTTTCTGCGACCACTACACCCCATCTCAATGCGAGGAGTTTTCGAGATGGGGCAGATGCAAAACGAAGATGTGGAGCTCTCGAGCTTTACGCTTGATTCTCTCAAGTACCGTAAGAAAGCCTCTGCGCTGGCGCAGCGCGCCAATCTGGAAAGCGACGTCGAGAAGGTCCGCGCGATGCTTACTCTCGCGGCAGCCTGGATTCAACTCGCCGAAAACGAAGAACTGATGGCCAGCGAGTCCCGCACCGCGATGTGCTAGATTAATGGATCCGGACACGACGGCGACCTGCCTATCCGCTGCCTTGCTCTCTTGAGATCGCTATGTCGACGAACGAACAGAGCGCTCGCTCTCAACGTCGGGCGTCGTCGACCCGACAGATGTCCCGCGATGGAAGAAAAACGATGCGGCGTGGGACAGCGGCACCCATCGTCCGATTCAGCGATGCCTGCTTTGTGCCAACAGACCAGCAATAGGCACCTATCGGCTTCGGCACGTCCGGTAGTTCGGACAGCACACTTCTTGCTAACTATTCCATATCGTATCGCCTTGTTGAGTTCGATACATTCAAGCTATAGCAATCTCCGGTGGTGAATTCAGAAAGGGATGCAGCGTGTGGCGAGTCGGACGCGCATCTGACCAGGAGGGTTTGCGCCTGATGCTGGCCTATCTGCAGATCAATGACCCCGAGCTTCGCAAGCAGATCGTTCGTCTTGCCGAAAAATACGCAGGCCATCCGCAACCCGTCCTGCTGCCCAATTCGGTTGAACAGGACAACGCCACGCCCCCCGCCGCCGATCCGACCGAGGACGTCGCGCCAACAACTCGTCCCGAGCTTGATCCGCCGCAATAGCGGCAACGCGGCAAGTGATCACCGCAAAATCCGTCCCTTCCGCTCGCGCAAATCGCAATAATCTTCTCGTGCCGGCGGGATGCCTTCGGCGCCGTCTGTCCCTATGTGTTAGCTGGTAACAGAGGGAAATCATCGATGGCGAAGCGTCAGTTGCGGCTCGGGGCCTTCATGCGGCCGGTCAGCATTCATATCGGTGCGTGGCGCTATCCCGGCGCGGTGCCGGACGCCAATTTCAACTTCCCGGTCCTGAAGCAGCTGATCCAGAAGCTGGAAGCCGGCAAGTTCGACGCCTTCTTCATGGCCGATCACCTGGCCGTGCTCAACATGCCTATCGAGGCGCTGAAGCGCAGCCACACCGTCACCTCGTTCGAGCCATTCACGCTGCTGTCGGCGCTGGCTGCCGTCACCGACCGCATCGGGCTGGTGGCGACGGGCTCGACCACCTTCGACGAGCCGTATCATGTCGCCCGCCGCTTCGCGTCGCTGGATCACATCTCCGGTGGCCGCGCCGGCTGGAACATCGTCACCACGTCCAACCCCGACGCCGCTCTGAACTTCGGGCTTGATGATCACATGGAGCATGCCGAACGCTACAAGCGCGCCCGCGAGTTCTACGACGTCGTCACCGGGCTGTGGGATTCCTTTGCCGACGACGCCTTTCCGCGTGACGTCGAGAGCGGCATCTACATGGATCCCGACAAGATGCATGTGCTCGACCACAAGGGAAAATACTTCAAGGTGCGTGGGCCGCTCAACATCGCCCGGCCCGTGCAGGGCTGGCCGGTGATCGTGCAGGCCGGCGCATCGGAAGACGGCAAGCAGCTCGCTGCAGAAACAGCGGAGGCAGTGTTCACCGGCGGCGGCCATATCGCCGATGCGCAAAAGCTTTATGCCGACATCAAGGGCCGCATGGACAGGCTCGGCCGCAACCGCGACCACCTCAAGATCCTGCCTGGCGCCTTCGTGGTGATCGGCGACAGCGTCGAACAGGCGCAGGAGAAGCGCGCGCTGCTTGACAGCAAGGTACACTACGCCAACGCCATCGCATCGTTGTCCATCAGCCTCGGCTCCGATGCCTCCAGCTTTGATCCTGACGCGCCGCTGCCGGCAGATATTCCTGACACCAACGCCAGCAAGAGCGGCCGCCAGCGCGTCATCGATCTCGCCGCGCGCGAGAAGCTCACCGTGCGTCAGCTTGCGCAGCGACTCGGCGGCTATGGCGGTTCGGCCTTTGTCGGCACGCCGCAGAGCATTGCGGACCAGATGGAGGAATGGCTGGTGACGGAGGCCTGCGACGGCTTCAACATCATGTTCCCGTTCCTGCCGGAGGGGCTGAACGACTTCGTCGACCGGGTGATCCCGGAACTGCAACGCCGCGGTATTTTCCGCACCGAATACGAAGGGACGACGCTGCGGGAGAATTTAGGGCTGCCGCGGCCGGAAAACCGCTTCTTTCGGGCCTGACAGGCCGGAATCCGCTGATTATTGCGCCTCGCCAACCTTGACTTTGGGGCGTTCGAGGCTAGGTTGCGCCCAACACGGCCAGTGCTCTGGCTGTCACCGATTCCTGACATTCAGAGGTTCTGCCATGGCCAAAGCGGTCACCATCAAGATCAAGCTCGTTTCCACCGCGGACACCGGCTTTTATTACACCGCGAAGAAGAACTCGCGCACCATGACCGACAAGATGGTCAAGAAAAAGTACGATCCCGTCGCGCGCAAGCACGTCGAGTTCAAGGAATCCAAGATCAAGTAAGCGCTGGGTTCAGCCGCTGACGGATGGAACGGGACCCAAAAGGGTCCCGTTTTTTTATGGCGAAGTGGACGCGCCGTCACCCTGAGGTGCGAGCGCTTGCGAGCCTCGAAGGGCGGCGGCGCAGAACGCCATCCTTCGAGGCGAGCCGAATACGGCTCGCACCTCAGGATGACGACAGAGATCGGTTGAAGCGAAGCTAAATCACGCCGCGGCGGCGACCACGCGGTTGCGGCCGTCATGCTTGGCGCGGTACAGCGCCACGTCGGCGCGCTTGAGTACGTCCGCGACCGGCTCGCCCTTCTTCTCCAGCGTCGATAGCCCGATCGAGATCGTGACCTCGACGCGCTTGTTGCCCTTGTCGATGGAGAACGCTTCGCCGGCGATCGAGCGGCGAAGCCGCTCGGCCACCATGCTGGCGACCTGCTGGTCGGTCTCCGGCATCACGATGACGAATTCCTCGCCGCCGTAGCGGCACGCCAGATCGATGCCGCGGATCGATTTGCGGATTCGCACCGCGAATTCGCGCAGCACGTCGTCGCCGGCGTCGTGGCCATGGGTGTCGTTGATCGATTTGAAGAAGTCGATATCGAGCATCATCAGCGCCAGCGGCTTGCTGCGGGTGGCGGCCTGCTCTGCCAGCGTTTGCAGGTGGGTTTCCATGTAGCGGCGGTTGTGCAGCCCCGTAAGCCCGTCGGTGATGGCCATTTCGATCGAGTTCTGCACGTTGTCGCGCAGGTGGTCGGTATAGCGGCGGCGGCGAATCTGGGTGCGCGCGCGCGCCAGCAGCTCGTTCTTGTCGACCGGACGCGTCAGGTAGTCGTTGACGCCGATCTCCAGCCCACGCAGCAGCCGCGCGTTGTTATCGGCATCGGCAATGGCGAGGATCGGCACCTGCCGTGTGCGCTCCAGCGATCGCGCCTGACTGCACAGCCGCAGCCCGTCGAAATTCTCCAGGCTCAATGAGACGATCAGCAGATCGTAATTGCCTTCGGCAGCGTGGAACAGCGCTTCGGTGGGATTGGGCTCCACATCGACGGTGTGTTCCGCCGAGAGCACCGGTGCCAGTCGCTCATACGACGATGGCCTGTCATCGACCAGCAGGATGCGACCGCCGAGGCCGAGATCCGACACCGCGCTGCGCTCCGGCGCCTGCATGCCG
>NZ_JAQGJT010000200.1 GCF_028290495.1 Tardiphaga sp. | reverse complement strand
AACAAGGGTGTGATTGCACGCATCCTGCCGGAAGAGGATATGCCGTATCTGCCTGATGGAACACCAGTAGAGATTGTCTTGAATCCGCTTGGCGTTCCTTCGCGAATGAACGTCGGACAGATCCTTGAAACCCACCTTGGGTGGGCGGCTCGAGTTCTCGGTATGCACTTCGCGACACCCGTTTTCGACGGTGCAAGCGAGAAGGAGATCAAGGTTCGTCTTCGCGAAGCAAGTGACAGACTTGCTGAGCTTGGCTTGCCTGAAATCGTCAACGACTCTGGAAAGACTGTGCTGTATGACGGTCTTACGGGCGATCCGTTCGAACAGAAAGTAACAGTTGGTTTCATTTACATGCTGAAACTTTCTCACCTGGTTGACGATAAGATCCACGCTCGCTCGATTGGACCATACAGCCTGATTACGCAGCAGCCCCTCGGCGGCAAGGCGCAATTCGGTGGACAGCGTTTTGGAGAAATGGAAGTTTGGGCGCTGGAAGCATACGGCGCGGCGCACATTCTTCAGGAACTCCTTACCGCAAAGTCGGATGACGTGGCAGGACGTTCGAAGATCTACGAGGCAATCGTTAAGGGTGAAGCCGACTTCGATCCGGGATTGCCTGAATCGTTCAACGTACTTGTCCGCGAACTCCAGTCGCTTTGCCTTGATGTTGAGTTGATCAGCAGAAACGGGGCGTCTGAGAAGGGTGATGGCACTGGCGAGGCTATTCTCGTCGGCGTCGGTGGCGAGGCTTAGAAGGCAGTAGACGGAAATACCAGGGGCCCTGGCCGAACCATGCTGAGGGCCCTGACCTGACTACTGGAAACTGACTACTGACTAAAGCGGAGAGATTAAGGAGTTTCGATTCCAACAAGAAAAAACGCAACTAGCGCCTGATTTTGAGGCGATTCGTATTAGCTTGGCTTCTCCGGAGAAGATTCGCCAGTGGTCCCACGGCGAAGTGACCAAGCCGGAGACTATTAATTACAGGACCTTTAAGCCGGAGCGCGACGGCCTTTTCTGCGCGCGAATTTTTGGACCTGTTGCTGACTGGGAATGTCTCTGCGGAAAATACAAGCGAATGAAACACCGCGGTGTCGTTTGCGACAAGTGCGGTGTTGAAGTTACGCAGGCAAAGGTGCGACGTGAACGGCTCGGGCATATCGATTTGGCCAGCCCGTGTTCACACGTCTGGTTCTTTAAAGGTTTGCCTTCGCGTATCGGCCACCTTCTGGACATTCCTCTGCGCGAACTGGAGAAAGTGCTCTATTTCGAGTCCTATATCGTCATCGACCCGGGCGATGCGCCGGTCAAAGAGAAAGAACTCCTGAGCGATGAACGGTATCGCGAACTCGTTCGTGATTACCCCGGACAATTCGTGGCCCGGATGGGTGCGGAAGCAATCAAGGAACTCTTGACGATGGTCAACATCGAAGAGCTTTCTGTTGAGCTTCGCATCAAGATGAAGGAAGAGACTTCACAGCAGAAAAAGCTGAAGTACTCCAAGCGGCTGAAGGTAACGACCTCGTTCCTTAAGTCCGGCAACAGACCCGAGTGGATGATTCTCGACGTTATCCCCGTGATTCCGCCCGAGCTTCGCCCGCTTGTGCCACTTGATGGCGGACGTTTCGCCACTTCGGATCTCAACGATCTGTACAGGCGTGTAATCAATCGCAACAACCGCTTGAAAAAGCTGATGGAGCTGCGTGCTCCTGAAGTCATCGTGCGCAACGAAAAGCGCATGCTGCAGGAAGCTGTCGATGCGTTGTTCGATAACGGCCGCCACGGCCGTGCCGTTACGGGCGCTGGCAATCGTCCGCTCAAGTCGCTCTCTGACATGCTCAAGGGCAAGGGTGGCCGCTTCCGGCAAAACCTGCTCGGCAAGCGCGTCGATTACTCGGGCCGTTCCGTCATTGTGGTTGGGCCGGAACTGAAACTGCATCAGTGCGGGCTGCCGAAGAAGATGGCGCTCGAGCTGTTTAAGCCGTTCATCTATTCCAAGCTGGAAAAGTACGGCCACGCCACCACCATCAAAGCCGCCAAGCGGATGGTGGAAAAAGAACGGCCCGAGGTGTGGGACATCCTCGAAGAGGTGATCCGCGAGCATCCCGTCATGCTGAACCGCGCGCCGACGCTGCATCGTCTGGGCATCCAGGCGTTCGAGCCGGTGCTGATCGAAGGCAAGGCGATCCAGCTGCATCCGCTGGTCTGCGCCGCGTTCAACGCCGACTTCGACGGCGACCAGATGGCCGTGCACGTTCCGCTGTCGCTTGAAGCGCAGCTCGAAGCGCGCGTGCTGATGATGTCGACCAACAACATCCTGCATCCCGCGAACGGTCAGCCGATCATCGTGCCGTCGCAGGACATCGTGCTCGGTCTGTACTACCTCTCGGTGATGCGTGACGGTCTGCCCGGTCAGGGCAAGCTGTACAAGGAAATGGCGGAGATCGAGCATGCGATCCATGCCAAGGTCATCCACCTGCACACCAAGATCAAGTATCGCTGGGCGGGTCTCGACGAGACCGGCAAGGAAGTCACCCGCTGGTACGAAACCACGGCTGGCCGCGCCATGCTCGGTCAGGTGCTGCCGAAGTCGGTGAAGATGCCTTTCGACGTCATCAACAAGCTGATGACCAAGAAGGAAATCTCCGGCGTCATCGATCAGGTCTATCGTCACTGCGGTCAGAAAGAGACCGTGATCTTCTGCGATCGCATCATGGCGCTCGGCTTCTACAACGCCTTCAAGGCGGGCATCTCGTTCGGCAAGGACGACATGGTCGTGCCGGCGTCGAAGTGGAAGATCGTGGACTCCACGCGTGCCCTCGCGAAGGACTTCGAACAGCAGTACAACGACGGTCTGATCACCCACGGTGAGAAGTACAACAAGGTCGTCGATGCCTGGTCGAAGGCCGGTGAAGAAGTCGCCAAGGAGATGATGAAGGAGATTTCCTCCGTCAAGAAGGACTCCAAGGGCGTCGAGCAGCAGATCAACTCGATCTACATGATGTCGCACTC
>NZ_JAQGJT010000229.1 GCF_028290495.1 Tardiphaga sp. | reverse complement strand
CGGCTGCACTATCCGCTGGACGTGATGTTGTTGTGCGTGCGGTGGTATGTGGCCTATTCGCTAAGTCTTCGGAATCTCGAGGAATGATATGAACGCCTCCCACCCGTGAAAGGTGGAAGCGAAGAAGGAAGGTGGACCCTCACGGGCCGACGGCATCAAGGTGCCCAAGATGGAAGATCATAAAGGTCTTCACAGGCAAACCGGAGGGTCCGAAATGAAGCTTACGACAGTTGGTGTGGACATTGCAAAGAACGTGATCCAGCTCCATTACATCGACGCGGAGACGGGCTAGATCGTGAACAGACCCGTGAAGCGGGCAACGTTTCTCGAGCATTTTTCGAACCGGTCACCGTGCCTGATCGGGATGGAGGCGTGTGGTGGTTCGCAGCACTGGGCCCGCAAGCTCATGGCGATGGGCCACCAGGTGAAGCTGATGCCGGGGAAGTTCGTCAAGGCGTTCGTGATGGGTAACAAGAATGATGCGGCTGATGCGCGTGCGATCTGGATGGCGGTGCAGCAACCGGGCAAGTCAGTTGCGGTGAAGACAGAAACACAGCAGGCAGTGCTGGGGTTGCACCGGATGCGCGAACAGTTGGTGAAGTTCCGCACGATGCAGATCAACAGTCTGCGCGGCCTGTTGACCGAATACGGTGAAGTGATGGGCAAGGGTCGGGCGGCGCTGGACAAGGCGATACCGGATGTATTGGAGCGGCTGGTGGACCGTCTTCCGACGATTCTGATCGACACGCTGCGCGAGCAGTGGAACGGCTTGACGAATCTGGATCGGCAGATTGCCGAAATCGAACGGCGCCTACAGACATGGCTGAAAGAGGACAAGGCATGCAAGGCAATCGCTGAGATACCGGGCGTCGGTCTGCTAACGGCAACCGCGGCGATCGCGACGATGGGAGACGCGAAGACGTTCAGATCCGGGCGTGAGTTTGCGGCCTGGATCGGGCTGGTCCCGAGGCAAACGGGCTCGGGCGGCAAGGTTAAGTTGCTGGGGATAAGCAAGCGAGGAGATACGTATCTGCGCAAGCTGCTGATTCACGGTGCACGCAGTGTGCTCTTCCACACGAAGGAGCCAGGGCCGTGGCTTGAGCAGATCAGAAAGCGGCGGCCGATGAATGTAGTGGTCGTGGCACAGGCCAACAAGATGGCCCGCACGATCTGGGCAATCCTGGTGCATCGCAGGCCGTATGAAAAAGGCTATGTGAGTGTGAAGCCGGTTTGAACGGCGCGTAGGAAATTCAACTTCTACAGGACGACACGTCGAAAGGTTGCGCTGGCAATCGTATGTGATGACACCCATTAGCGAGCCGGTGTCAAGTGAGCAACAATGACCCACGACTGCCTGAGCAGGCGGTTTTGAATTTCAGTATCCGAGAGCAGTAGCTGAGCGCGCCCGTTTCTTCAGTTCCTGGCTGCGACGGATCGCGCCAGACACCCATCAGGATCAAGCGATTGGCGTACAACAGGTTGCCTGTCGCCCTGGTGGTTTCACCACCTCAGAAGAACGTTGGTGCCGCAATGCGTCCATGGAGTTCGCGCAAAATCAAGGGCTGCCGAATAGTCGGCGCCAATCCACTGCTGGCTCGCATCACGGGCGATCCGCTTGCTGCACATCGGGGACGACGGAACCGCATCCTATTCAAAACAGAGGGTTGGACACCAGTCATCACATCAGGCTTGCCGCCCGTCGTCGTCAGCTCTAAGCGAAGCAGCGGCTTACATCAAACGGTTTTTGCTCCTTCAGCATATGGAAGCACGCACGGGCAAGCTTGTGAGCGAGTGCCTTGCGCGCCAGGATCGGATTCGATTTTGCCTTCTTGCGCTCGTAAAAGCGCTTGGCCTCGGTGCTAAAGCGCATCGCAAAGTTGGCCGCTTCCATGAACGCCCAAGACAGATAGGGGTTGCCATTCTTGGTGTTACCTTCGCCTTTCTTTTTGCCGTTGCTCATGCGCTGGCTGTCCACGCACCGCGCATACGAGGCGAAGTTGCCGGCGCTGGCAAAACGCTCGATGGTTCCGGTTTCCAGCAGGATGACGGTTGCGAGGGCCTGGCCGATACCAGGAACAGTCGTCAGTAATAGGTAGTTGGGGGTTCGAGGCGACCTTTTCCTGAAGACGTTTTTCCACTACGTCGATCTGCGCAGACAAGGTAGTAATAACTGCGACGTTCGTCCGAATCGCGAGCGCCACATCGTCTTGCAGGTGCATTTGATCAATGGCCAATTCGTCCAGCCGCTTTACCTGATTGCTAGTGATGCGTGTACCGAACTGACGCGCGGTGATGTTCTCAACCGCGAGGATGTGGCTGGTGCGACTACGCACGAGTTGCATGCGTTTCCTGGCTAGGTCGCGTACGCTTCGCGCCTCCGGCGGCAGGATAGTCCCCATGGGCAGTATCCCGAGGCGCAGCAGGTGGGCTAGGTAGCGGGCATCGGTCTCGTCGCCACTGTGCTTAAGCCCATCGTATTTCCTGATCGCCGTGGTGTTCGCCAGATGAACGATGAAGCCTGCGGCTTGCAGCCCATCGACAAGCCAATACCAATTGAAGGTCGACTCGACGACGACACCGGCGAGTTCCGCTTTCCACGGCGCGAGAAACGCGAGAATCTTTGGCAGATCGTTGGGCAGGCGCTTCTCCGCGACAACCCGGTCGGCATCGTCGGTCACGGTAACCACACTGTTGTTCGAATGCAGGTCAATTCCGCTATATTTCATGTCAGCCTCCTTCTGGTTAAAGCGTTTCGCAAACTCACTTTAACCCCGCCGCCTCCATGGCGACGGTGGGAGGCCCGCTAGATGATTTTCAACACAGGTCGGACCGGGACGCGCTAAACCTGAATCATCTCTAGAGCTCCGAGCTCGTTTGAGGAATGAGGTGCGTGTCAGCGGATTTCATAGTGGGCCGCAGCGTATCAGGCTGCAACAAGCCCGGATATAGAGTTGCAACCCATCCTGTCGTCGTCTGAGCGCACGAAAAAC
>NZ_JAQGJT010000020.1 GCF_028290495.1 Tardiphaga sp. | reverse complement strand
TAATAGATCGTGCGCGCGTCGAAGAAGCTGCGATTGCCGACGCCGGTCAGGTAAAGCTGCGAGATCGCTTCCGTCGGCAAGCTCAGGAACGATCCGAGCGGATCCTTGTACTGGGCGAGGCGATAGTCGGACATGAAATAGTAGTCCGACAGCAGCACGCCGTCCCAGCCCCAGGTCCATTTGTCGTTCAGCGCGAACTGGCCCTTGGTTTCGACGCCGCCGCGGAACTGGCGGTCGCCGGGCTGGCCGACGAACGCTCCGGGGTCGAGCTGATCGATGCCATAGGCGCGGATCTGGTACGAGCCGTTGATCAGGCGCTGGCGGAATTCGCTCTGGAACAGCACGCCTTGCCGGCTCGTGATGCGCGGGCTGAAGGTCGCGTCATAGTCCGGCGCGATCGCCCAGTAGAACGGGGTTTCAACGCCGAAGCCGTAGGTCGAAACCGTCGTGTAGATCGGCATCAGGAAGCCGGTCTTGCGCTTCACGGTGGGATCGGGCGTCGAGAAATAGGGCAGATACGCCATCGGCACGCCGAAGAACTCGAGCTGTGCGTTCTCGAAGTACAGCATCTTGTCGGTCTGGTCGTGGATGATGCGGGCACCCTTGACCTGCCACAGCGGCGGCTTCTTCGGATCGTCCTTGCACGCCGCGCAGGCGGTGTAGACGCCGTTCTGGAACACGGTGTAGTTGCCGGCGGTGCGCTCGGCGCGGGTCGCGGCCATGCGGGTGGCGTCGGCGGTGTCAACGCGCAACGAGTCGACGAAGCCGTCGCGGTAATCGTCTGACAGGTCGAGCAGGTTGGCATAGGTGATCTTGCCGTCGGCGTCCGTCATCCGGACATTGCCTTCGGCGTGCAGACGCTTGGTCTTCTGATCGTAGACGACCTTGTCGGCCTCGACCGTGGTGCCATTGTAGAACATCTGCACGGAGCCGACCGCGGAGATCCGGGAATTGTTGTAATCGTAATCGACCTCGACCGCCTGGACGAGCATCTGCCCGGTCTGGGCGACCGGGGCGGGCTTCGGCCGGATGTGCGGCTGATTGTAGGTGAAACCCTGGGCAGCAGCCGGCGTTACCGCGCCGTCAAGCGCGGCCAGCAGGCCCCAACTCGTGAAAATGGAGGCCAAAAGGGCAGGCGTGCGAGATCGTTTGCCGCGCAGGGTCCTGCGCGATCCGGATTTCAACGCTCGTCCTTGGAGGGCGGCGATAACGGCCACTACCCGTCCTCCTGGTACAACAAGGCTAAAAAGCCGGTGAGGCCGCCCACACAGACGGGCAGCCACGCGGCGGCTATCGGATGCATCAACTCGGCCTTGCTCAAATCTTCGGTCACCTTAGACAAAACGTAGAGCAGAAAGCCCGCGCCCACGCCACTCAAAACCATCTTCTGGACGCCGCCCATGCGGAAGAACCGCAAGCTCACCGACGCCGCCAACATGACCATTGCAACCAGCAAAAACGGCTGTGCGATGAGCTTGTGATACTGGAGCCGATAACCTGCGGTTGCGAATCCAGAACTCTCCGACGACTTGATATACGAAGGAAGTTGCCAAAATGACACGGTTTCGGGGGTCGAAAAACTATTTCGGACCTGCAGCGGGGTCAGCGAGGTGGCCAGATACATGCTGTCCTGGTCGGTCGCCTGCGAATCGAGGGTATAGCGCCGGACGCCCTTGAACAGCCAGCGGCCAAGCTCGAGTGTCGCCTCGCGGGCTTCGATGCGTTCCAGGAAGGTGAAATCGGGGGCGAAGCGGAACACCGTCAGCCCGGTGAGACGGATGCCTTGCTGCTCGGAGCGGGCGGCGTTGATGATGGCTTGGCCTTCGCTGTTGACCTGGTTGATCCAGAACCCGTTGGCGTCCTGCACGCCGCCGCCCGGCGTATCGCCGAACATCTCCGCTTCCATCTTCTTCGACAATTCGCGCAGATTGGCCGACATCGGATTGTACGCCACCGTCGCCAGCGCGCCGAGCACCAGTGCGCTGACCAGCGCCGGCGAGATAAACTGCCAGGCCGAGACGCCGGCGGCGCGCGCCACCACCAGTTCGAGCCGGCGCGACAGAGCGAGATAGCAGGTCATCGCGCCGATCAGGATGCAGAACGGCATCATCTTTTCGAGCAGTTGCGGCACCCGGTATAGCGACGTCAGCGCCACCGTGAGGGCGGACACCGAGGGGAGGCCCGAGGTGCGCCGGACCATCTCGATGTAATCGACCAGCACCAGCAGCATGAAAATGCTGAGGAACACGCCGACCGCGGCAACCAGAAAGCGGCCCGCGAAATACCTGCCGATGGTGTTGGTGACCATGCTCATGTGGCGACAGGCCTCCGACCGAGGCGCGACCAGCGCAGCAGCCGCGCATTGGAGCGGTTGATCGCCTCCATCAGTCCGGCCGGGGGCTCGATGACGACGCTGCTGGCAATGATCCAGTAGCTGACGGCGATCGTGATCGCCAGCATCGCGTATTGCAGCAAGGCCGCGTTGGCCGTCTTGGCGGCCATCACGGACAGCGCAAAGCCGGCCATGCGCAGGCCGAACACTGCCGCGATCGACGAGCCCATCGAGAAGTTGCGGCTCTGTCGTGTGGTGCGCGGCGAACCGAGGAAGGCGAAGGTGACGCAGGCGAAGGCGAACGGGTAGAGCGGCGCCATGAAGCGGTCATGCAGCTCGGCGTTGAACTGGCCGGGCATCTGCGCATAGACGGCATCATTGGCCGGCGGCCACATCAGTTCCCACAAATAACGCTCGCGAATGCCGTAGGTGACGTCCTTGCCGCGGTTCGAGAACTTCGACATGTCGAAGGCGTAGCGGCCGAACGCCACCATCGCCGGATCCTTCTTGCCGATTTCGAAGCGCTCGAGATTGCCGTCCTCGAGGATCAGGAACGAGCCGTCGCCGTTCTTCATCACGGTGCCGTGGTCGGCAATGATGGTGACGCGCTCCTTGGGATCGCGGCGGTCGTCGACGAAGATGCCGACCAGGAGCCCGCCGGGCTGGCGCTCGCGAATCCGGATCGTGAGGTTCTGGTCGAGTTGGGCAAAGCGACCGGGCTGCAGAATGTTGGACAAAACGTCGGCGGTGATCTCGGCGTCCCAGCGCTTCAACCGGCGCATGCCGTCGGGCGCAAGGTAGGAGCCGATGAAGGCGACCATCAGGGCGACGACGATCGTGGCGAACAGGAAAGGCCGGAACAGCCGCAGCGGCGACAGCCCGGCGGCGTTCATCACGATGATTTCCGAATCGGTAGCGAGCTTGGTGAGGGTGTGGGACACCGCGATCATCAGCGCGATCGGGGCAATGATCAGCACCAAGACGGGAATCGCCAGGCTGGTGACGCCCAAAAACGTCAGGATGGTCTGACCCTGGCTCGTCATCAGATCGATGCCGCGCAACGCCTGCGTGATCCAGATCACGCCCGTCAGGCTGACCAGAACCAGTGCAAACGACGCCAGCGTCGTCTTGAAGATGTACCTGTCGATCGACCCCATCGGTCCGAACGTTCCCCGTCGCCGACCTGCAAGCTGCCCGCTTGTCCCCATCCCCGTTCAAGGAGACCCCCGGGGTCACGCGGCCGCCTCAGGCCCAATTACACTGTCTCTTACCATCTCCTTGATTGGTCAACAAAATGGCCGCGCGGTGGCCCACCCAAGGACAGCGTTAATAAATCGTTTCTGTGTTGCGGGAGCCACGCCGTTCAAGGGGGCGGCGAGGGCGGAAACCGGACCGCGCGCCGCAATCAGGGCGGCAACGTGCCGGGCCACCGAATGCGTCCCGTGGATGTCCTGCGTCCCGGAGATTCGCTGCCCCGCACACGAGAAAACTATCGGCCGGGCAGCGCGTGCTGGAGAAGCGGCCTTGACGGCTTGCGCTGTGGCGACAACAAAACAGTGCCCGCCGTACCGACCGGATTCTGTCTTCCGATCGCGCGACCGCCCTGATCTCTGGAGGATTCCCCATGCCCGACGCCGTCAAGGTCGGTTTCGTTCCGTTTTCCGCCGCCGCGCGCGGCATCCTGGTGGTGTTCTGCGACGAAGCGATGAAGTTCGGCGCCGCCACCTCCAAGGCGCTGGGCGACACCGCTGCGGTCGTCAAGCGCGCCGCCGCCGCCTCCAAATTCAAGGGCAAGGGCGCCTCCACCCTCGATATTCTTGCGCCGGAAGGCCTCAAGGCTGGCCGGCTGATCGTGGTCGGTACCGGCAAGGCGGCCGATATCAAGGAAAGCGACGTGCTCAAGTTCGGCGGCGTGCTGGCCGGCAAGATCCGCGGCGCCGAGGCGGTCACGGTGATGGCCGAACTGCCGTCCGGCGCGATGACCGCCGGGCAGGCGGCCTCGGTCGCGTCCGGCGTGCTGCTGCGCGCTTACGCCTTCGATCGCTACAAGACCAAGAAGAAGGATGACGACGACACCAATGCCAGCGTGGCGGTCTCGATCGCAGTGGATGACGTCGCTGCCGCCAAGAAGGCGTTCGCGCCCGACGGCCACATCGTCGACGGCGTGATTCTGGCGCGCGATCTTGTCAACGAGCCGCCGAACGTGCTGTTCCCCGTCGAGTTCGCGCGCCGCGCGTCCGAGTTGAAGAAGCTCGGCGTCGTCGTCGAGGTGCTCGACATCAAGGCGATGGAGAAACTCGGCATGGGCGCGCTGCTCGGCGTGTCGCAAGGTTCGACGCAGCCCGGCCGCATGGTGATCATGCGCTGGAACGGCGGCAAGAAGGGCGAACAGCCCGTTGCCTTCGTCGGCAAGGGCGTCACCTTCGACACCGGCGGCATTTCCATCAAGCCGTCCGGCAGCATGGAAGAGATGAAGGGCGACATGGGCGGGGCGGCTTGCGTCGTCGGCCTGATGCATGCGCTGGCCGGCCGCAAGGCCAGGCTCAACGTGGTCGGCGCGATCGGCATCGTCGAGAACATGCCCGACGGCAACGCACAGCGTCCGGGCGACATCGTGACCTCGATGTCCGGCCAGACCATCGAGATCATCAATACCGACGCCGAAGGCCGCCTCGTGCTGGCCGACGTGCTTTGGTATGTGAAGGAGAAGTTCAAGCCGAAGTTCATGGTCGATCTGGCGACGCTGACCGGCGCGATCCTGGTCGCGCTCGGCACCGAACATGCCGGACTGTTCTCCAACAATGACGAATTGTCGGAACGGCTTTATGCGGTCGGCCAGGCCACCGGCGAGAAGGTATGGCGGCTGCCGATGGGTCCGGAATACGACAAGATGATGGACTCGCAGTTCGCCGACATGAAGAACGCCGGCGCGCGCAACGGCGGCTCGATCACCGCGGCGCAGTTCCTGCAGCGCTTCGTCGGCGATACGCCGTGGGCGCATCTCGATATCGCCGGCACCGCGATGGGCGCGCCGAAGACCGAGATCAACCAGAGCTGGGGTTCGGGCTACGGCGTCCGCCTGCTGGACCGGCTGGTGTCGGACTATTACGAGGCGAAGAAGTAGCGCGCGACGGAGGAGGCCGCGGCAATGACCGAGGTCCTGTTCTATCACCTGCAGAACAAGTCGCTGGAAGAGGTGCTGCCGCCGCTGCTCGAGAAGTCTCTCGCGCGCGGCTGGCGGGTTGTCGTCCAGTCGACCTCGGAGGACCGGGCAGATGCGCTGGACGCGCATCTGTGGACCTATACCGAGGACTCCTTCCTGCCGCACGCCACTTGGCGGGTGGAGAACGCCGCCGAACAGCCGATCCTGCTCGCGATCGAGGCTGACAATCCGAACGGCGCGCAGGTCCGGTTCCTGGTCGATAATGCCACGCTGCCGGCGGACGCCGAGGGCTATGAACGCATGGTGCTGGTGTTCAACGGCGACGACGGCGAGGCTCTGGCGGTGGCTCGCGCTGCCTGGACCGATTGCAAGGCGAGGGGCTTTGCCGCCACCTACTGGCAGACCGACGAGCGCGGCCGCTGGCAGAAGAAGAACTAGCCGGCGCGCTGGCGAATACCGCCCGTTTACGATAAATCTGCCTTTTGCCGGGGCGATAGCCCCGATGTCATGGTGGTGCCGCAAATCAGTGGTGCTACGGGAGCTTACGCCGCGTGCCGGGTGGGGATGAGTTGATCGTGCGACTAGACAAGCGTTATCGGACTTCGTTGCTGGCGCTATTTTGCGCGGCCCCCTTGCTGGCGGGTTGCGCGGGCATGGGCGGCGAGATGTTTCAGACGGACCTGCTGTCCAAGGACGCCAACTGGTTTTCAAAGCCGGGCCGGACGTTCATCAAGAACGTGTCGATCGAAACCCCGCCGCTGACCCCGGACAGGACGGTCACCCCGGCCGACCTGATCGGCGCTGACGGCAGTTGCCCCGGCATGGCGCCGGGCCCCAATGCGCTGGCCGATGGCGGCGCTGCGCCGACGTCCGGTGGCTCCGTCGCGCTCGGCCACACCGAATGCGATGTCGCGCGCAGCGCCGGCAATCCCGACAACGTTTCCCTATCCAACAACCCGCGCGGCGACCGTGTCGCGGTGCTGACCTATGCGCGCGGCGACCGCGCCGGCATCTACACCTTCACCGCCGGCCGTCTGACGATGGTCGAACGCGGCCCCGAAGCAGCACCTGTGCCGCGCGCGGCAAAGCCGAAGACGAAGAAGCGCGCGGCGACGTAACGCACGGCTGACACTCGAAATCCAGCGTGACACCAAGTGTCTCGCGGAAGCCGCGCCGGCCCGCCGCGGTGACGCCGACAGCGCGGCTGTCGCGTGGTCGCACGACCCAGCCCAGTTCGACGCAGCGGCGCCAGATCTCCGAGCCGACCAGACCGGCAACATGATAGCGCCGCTCGCTCCAGTCGAGACAGGCGCGGCAGAACACGCGCCGGCTGCCTGATTTCACCACGAATTCCGCGCCGAATGCGGTCAGGAATGTCGCGCCAGCCGTCGTGACTTCGCCGCCGTCCTCGCTCAGCAAGATGAAACCTTGCGCCACCAGTGCGTCGGCGATCGAGACGCCTAGCTGGCCTGCGAGATGATCGTAGCAGGTGCGAGCGAAGCGCAGCGCGTCGCCCTGTATTGAGCGTGGCCGATAACGCGCGGGCACCTCGATCGCGGCGACCGCCTTGATGCTTTCCAGCATGCGCGCCACGAGCGGCGATGCGATCCGGTAGTAGCGGTGGCGACGTTCTTGAGTGACCGCCAGCAAACGCGCCGCGACCAGTTTCCCGAGGTGGCCGCTCGCGGTCGGCCGCGATATATGCGCCAGCGCTGCCAGTTCACTGCTGGTCAGCGCCTGTCCGCCCATCAGTGCAGCGAGCATCGTTGCACGCGCGGTATCGCCGACGAGTGCCGCGATTTCGACCATGTTTGCTGCTGCGACCATGGTCGAAGCCTATCTTGCGCGGTACGTCGCCGGCAAGTTGTGACAGTTCGGTATCGACCGAACCATGCCGGCCGGATAACGCCGTAGGGTGAGCGTCTCACGTCCAGCGAGGCTCCCATGAAACATATTCGTGTCGAACCGATTTCAACTTACCTGGAACGCCGTGGCACCGGTTGAATCCATCCCGCCGTTGTCGCCAACGGGTTCGTTTACCTGTCAGGCCTGCCGCCATTCGATCCCGACACCGGCGAGGTCAAGCGGGTGCCGTTCGAGCGCCAGGTGGAGATTGTCCTGAATCAGATGAGGCAGTGTCTGGCAGCCGCTGGCTCATCGCTGGCGCAGGTGGTGAAGTGCAATGTGTACTGCACGCCAGATCCGTCGCATTTCGCCCGGTTTAATGCGGTGTTTGCGCGCTACTTCGAGGCTCACGGGACTGCCCGTATTTTTCTGCACGTGCCGTCATGGCCCGGTCCGTTCGACGTTGAGGTCGATTGCGTAGCGATGGTGGATCAGGCCTGATGCCGGATCTGCGGAGCGGCATAGCGGCGATACAAGTGCATCGCCTGAGAATGCCGCACCGCATCCGGGAAACGAGAGAGCAGCCTTAGCTGTTCTCGTATTGCGAGCTCGCCGTGAGCCACTGCTCTTCGGCGCGGGCCAGTGCTGCGGCGGCGCCGGTGCGGGCCTTGCTGAGCTGGGCCGCCTGCTTGGGGTCTTTCTTGAACAGGCCGGGCGTCGCCAAAGCGGTATCGATCTTGGCGATGATGCCGTTGATGCGGGTCATTTCGGTCTCGGCTTCGGCAACGCGCTGCTTCAGCGGCACCTTCTTTTCCTTGACCTTCGGTGCGCCCTTGTCGCGGCTGTTGGTGCTGCTGGCGGTGGCGGCGCGATCGCGTGAGCTGGCGCGCATGCCGCGCTGCTGCATCACGATGCGGCGGTAGTCGTTGAGGTCGCCGTCGAAATTGGTGACGGTCTTGTCGGCGACGATCCACAACTGATCGGCGCAGGCCTCGATCAGGTAGCGGTCATGCGAGACCATGATGACGGCGCCGGGATATTCGTTGATCGCCTCGGCCAGCGCCGCGCGGCTGTCGATATCGAGATGGTTGGTCGGCTCGTCGAGGATGATCATGTTGGGGCCGAAGAAGGTGGCAAGCCCGAGCAGCAGGCGCGCTTTCTCGCCGCCAGACAGGCTGCTCACCTTCGTGTCGCCGGCCTTGCCGGAGAAGCCGATCGAGCCCACGCGGGCGCGAACCTTGCTCTCATGGGCATCCGGCATCAGCTTGCGGACGTGATCATAGGGCGAGGCGTCCATCACCAGCTCGTCGAGCTGATGCTGGGCGAAATAGGCGATCGAAAGTTTTTCGGCGCGGGTGATCGAGCCGGAGAACGGCGCCAGCTTGTTGGCCAGCAGTTTGACCAGCGTCGATTTGCCGTTGCCGTTGGAGCCGAGCAGGGCGATGCGATCCGCGGTATCGATCCGCAGCGTGACCTTGTTGAGCACGGGGTGGGCGGGATCGTAACCGACCGAGACGTTGTCCACCGCGAGGATCGGCGGCGACAGGATCTTCTCCGGCGCGGGGAACACGATCTCGCGGACGTCCTGGTTAACCAGCGCCGAGATCGGCTTCATCCGCTCCAGCATCTTGACGCGGGACTGCGCCTGCCGGGCCTTCGATGCGGTGGCCTTGAAGCGATCGACGAAGGATTGCAGTCGGGCGCGCTCGGCCTCCTGGCGCTTGACGTTCTTGGCGTCGAGCATTTCCTTGTTGGCGCGGAATTCCTCATAGGCCGAATAGGTGCCGCGATAGTGCACCAGCTTGCCGCGGTCGAGATGCAGGATCTGGTCGACCGAGGTGTCGAGCAGGTCGCGGTCATGGCTGATGACGATGACGGTGCGCGGATAATTGGCGAGATGGTCCTCGAGACACAGCGTGCCCTCGAGATCGAGATAGTTGGTCGGCTCGTCCAGCAGCAGCAGGTCGGGGGCCGAGAACAGGGTCGCGGCGAGCGCCACGCGCATCCGCCAGCCGCCGGAGAACTCCGAGCAGGAACGTTCCTGGTCGGCGGTCGAGAAGCCGAGGCCGCTGAGAATGGCGGCGGCGCGCGACGGCGCCGAATGCGCGTCGATATCGACAAGCCGGGTCTGGATTTCGGCGATCCGGTCGGGATCGGTGGCCGTTTCGGCTTCTTCCAGCAGGGAGGCGCGCTCAAGATCGGCCTTCAGCACCACCGAGATCAGGCTCGGCGGGCCGTCCGGGGCTTCCTGGGCGAGGCTGCCGATGCGCCAGCGCGGCGGGATCGAGATACTGCCGGTTTCCAGCGGCAGCTCGCCGCGAATGGCATGGAACAGCGTCGATTTGCCGACGCCGTTGCGGCCGACGAAGCCTACCCGGGAACCCGGCGTAATCTGCGCGGAACCCTCATCAATGAGGAGGCGGCCGGCGATCCGGATCGAAATGTCTGTGATTGAAAGCATGCGGGGTTGTCACCGCTGCAGCGCACAAAGGCAAGCCGATTGTGGCGGGGAGGGCCGCGAAACCGCACAAAAGGGCGTTATACGCTGGCGGCGTTGTCGCTATCCTGGCGCTGCATCTCGTCGAGCAGGGCCTGCAGGTGCGAGGGCAGTTCGGTTGCCTCCAGCGTCAGGTTCCGGCGCAGCCGCTGGCCGATCGCCGTACAGATGGAGGCGCTGGTTACGCGATCGATCGACGGCTCGTCGTCGTAGATTCGTTCTTGCATCGGTGTTCCGCTTCGTGCGCTCGGTAGTTGAGCTGTTTAGGCAAGTCTGGATCGTCGGAATTGTTTCGCGATTTCCCGATTGCAACGCAGATGAGTCAAAAAATCATGAAACACGGCCCGCGGCCATCCCGGGTAGGTATTCTACGGCATTTGGTCTGATCGCTTGCCGTGCCGCCGGTGCGTCGATATAAGCCCGGCCATCATCCCACGAGCGTTTTCAAGGATAAATCATGGCTATCGAGCGTACCTTTTCGATTCTGAAGCCCGACGCGACCGAGCGTAACCTGACCGGCGCGATTAACGCCATCATCGAAAAGGCCGGCCTGCGCATCGTCGCCCAGAAGCGCATTCTGATGACCCGCAAGCAGGCCGAGACCTTCTACGCCGTGCACAGCGCACGTCCGTTCTTCGGCGAGTTGGTCGATTTCATGATCTCCGGCCCGGTCGTCGTGCAGGTTCTGGAAGGCGAAGGCGCCGTCCTCAAGCACCGTGACGTGATGGGCGCGACCGACCCGTCGAAGGCCGCCGAAGGCACCATCCGCAAGGCGCACGCCAAGTCGATCGGTGAGAACTCGGTGCATGGTTCGGACGCGGTGGAGACCGCCGCGATCGAGATCGCGCAGTTCTTCTCCGGCAACGAGATCGTCGGCTAAAGCCGATTGCCGGTTGCGGCCGCGGCAATGCGCCGCAACCGGCTCTCTCGATAACCGGCAATGACCGGACCATTAGTTAAATTACAAAAATCAACGGGGGCGCGCTGTGGACTGGTTGCTGCATATCTTGGATCCCGCGACGATCAAGTCGCTGTTCGTTCAATTTGAACTCGAAATGCAGCAGCCGGCGTTCTGGCTCGCCGTCGGCAAGATCATCTGGATCAACATCCTGTTGTCCGGCGACAACGCGCTGGTGATCGCCATGGCGTGTCGCGGCCTGCAGCCCAAGCAGCGGCTGTGGGGCATGATCCTTGGCGCTGCCGCTGCAGTGATCCTGCGCATCATCTTTACCGGCATCGTCGCCACCTTGATGGAACTGCCGTATCTGAAGCTGATCGGCGGGCTCGCTCTGATCGTCATCGCCGCCAAGCTGCTGGTTCCCGAGAAGGAAGAAGAGGACGGCGTACACGCCGCCTCGCATCTGTGGGCTGCGGTGCAGATCGTGGTCGTCGCCGACATCGTGATGAGCCTCGACAACGTCATTGCGGTGGCTGCCGCCGCCAATGGCAGCGTGCCGCTGTTGATCCTTGGCCTCGCCATCAGCGTGCCGCTGATCGTGGCCGGCGCCGCGCTGATCATGGCGCTGCTGACCAAGCTGCCGGTTCTGGTCTGGCTCGGTGCGGCCTTGCTCGGCTGGGTCGCCGGCGAGGTCATCGCCACCGATCCCGCGGTGCTGCCGTGGATACACGCCATGTTCAACGGTTCTGCAGGCGTGGGCCTCGACGGCCTGATGACCAAGCTCGGCACCTCCATCCGCTTCGCCAATGGCGGCCACGGTGGCGAGATAGTTTGCGGTCTGGTGGGCGTCGCGGTCGTGCTGGCCATCGGCACGCTGTGGCGTCGCCGCAGCCAGACGGCTGAGGTCGAGCAAGCGGTTTAAAGCTCAGCGCGCACGAGGAGAGGGCGCTGGCGTCCTTTCCTCGTTGGCAAGCGTTCCTCAACGTCAGCGCAACAAGGAAAGCCCGGCCGCGCGATGCGCGGCCGGGCTTTCCTTGTCTGAAACGCTCAGGCCTTTTTCTTTTTCGGCTTCGCGGGCTTCTTGGCGGGCGCGGCCTTCCTGGCCGGAGCCTTCTTGGCGGCCGGAGTCTTTTTCGCCGGTGCCGGCGGCGTCGCCACCGGCGCCTCCACCGCCATGCGCATCGCGCGCGCATAGCTGTCGGCGGCGTTGTCTGCGGAGGTCAGCAGGCGGCGGGCGGCAAACGTGCCGTGCTCCAGGGCGTCCTTGGCCAACTGCCTGAAGCGGGCCTTCTTGCCGGCGTCGGCGGCCTTGGCAGCCAGCGCGAGATAGTGATCGCGGCGCTTCTTCGCGGCGGCCACAACGGTTTTGTTCTGCTGCTTGGCAATTTGCCGGATGACGACATCCAGATCGGCGTCCGCCATGTTTTGTTTCCTTGCTAGATGAGGGTCGGGGAGATCAGGTCGTCGCACGGGGCGCCGCCGGCGCTGGTCCGGCAGACATCGCCTTCGATGCGGACGCCGTCGGTGGCCAGCAGACGCAGGGCCTGCGGATAGATCTTGTGCTCGATCGCCAGTACGCGCGCGGCCAGGGTGTCCGGCGTGTCGTCGTCGGCGACCGGGACGGCGCCTTGCATCACGATCGGACCGGCATCGGTTTCCGGGATCACGAAATGCACGGTGGCGCCGGAGATCTTCACGCCGGCGCGCAGCGCCTGGCCGTGCGGGTCGAGGCCCGGGAACGACGGCAGCAGCGAGGGGTGGATGTTCAGCATCCGGCCATACCAGCGCCGCACGAATTCCGCCGTGAACAGCCGCATGAAGCCGCCGAGGCAGATCAGTTCGATGTGGTGCTCGTCGAGGGCGGCCTGCAGCACGGTCTCGAAGCCGGCGCGGTCGGGTCCGAACGGCTTGCTCTCGATCACCAGCGTTGCCACGCCCGCCGCCTTCGCGGTGGCGAGGCCGGGGGCGTCAGGTCGGTTGGAGATCACCAGCGCGATCTCGGCCGGGAAGCTGTCGGCCGCCGCCGCGTCGATGAGGGCGGTCATGTTCGAGCCGCGGCCGGAAATCAGGATGGCGACGCGGCGCATCACAGGCTCACAGCTTGAGTTCGAGATGGCCGTCATAGACGACGCGCTCGTCGCCTTCAGTCGCAATGACGTTGCCCAGCACGCTGACGGTTTCGCCGCCTTCGCGCAGGATATCCAGCACCTGCTGGACCTGCTCGCGCTTGACGATGGCGATCATGCCGACGCCGCAGTTGAACGTGCGCAGCAGTTCGAGCTCGGCGATGTCGCCTTCCGCCGCCAGCCACTTGAACACCGGCAGCACGGTCAGCGCGGTGAGGTCGATGCGAACGCCGAGATCCTTCGGCAGCACGCGCGGGATGTTGTCGGTGAAGCCGCCGCCGGTGATGTGGGCGTAGCCCTTGACGGCGCCGGTCTCGCGCACCGCGCGCAGGCAGGATTTCACATAGAGCCGTGTGGGCGTCAGCAAGGCTGCGCCAAGCGTCATGAACGGCGCGAACGGCGCCTGGTCGGTCCAGGCCAGCCCGGTCTTCTCGACGATCTTGCGGACCAGCGAGAAGCCGTTGGAGTGCACGCCGGAGGAGGCCATGCCGATCACAACGTCGCCGGCGGCAATATCCTTGGTCGGGAGCAGGGTGCCGCGCTCGGCGGCGCCGACCGAAAAGCCGGCGAGGTCGTAGTCGCCGTCCTTGTACAGGCCGGGCATCTCGGCGGTCTCGCCACCGATCAGCGCGCAACCGGATTCGCGGCAGCCCTCGGCGACGCCGGCAACGATGGAGGCCGCGGCCTCCGGGTCGAGCTTGCCGCAGGCAAAATAGTCGAGGAAGAACAGCGGCTCGGCGCCCTGCACGACGAGGTCGTTGACCGACATGGCGACCAGGTCGATGCCGATGCCCTGGTGGAAGCCGGCCTCGATGGCGATCTTGACCTTGGTGCCGACGCCGTCGGTGGCGGCGACCAGCACGGGATCCTTGAACCCGGCGGCCTTGAGGTCGAACAATCCGCCGAAGCCGCCGATCTCGGCATCGGCTCCGGCGCGCGCGGTGGCGCGCACCATGGGCTTGATCAGATCGACCAGGCGATTGCCGGCGTCGATATCGACGCCTGCATCCGCATAGGTGAGGCCTTTTTTCGTGTCGGTCATGGCCGGTTTCCTGGCGTTAAGCAAAGCGACGTATTTTCGGCTGGTTACGTTGGATTCCGGTCGCGTGCAATGGCTCGCAAGCGGCGTCCGCATGGACTATGTAAACAATCAGCCGGTCGGGGCAGCTTCTGCCCGGATTGCCAACAGACCGGAGCCGGGAAGCCCGCGTGAGTATACCGAACATCATTACCCTCGGCCGTATCCTGCTGGTGCCGGTCATCATCTGGGCGATTGCCTCGAACCAGATGGAAATCGCCTTTGCGCTGTTCGTCGTGGCGGGGATCAGCGACGCCGTCGATGGCTTCCTCGCCAAGCGGTTCAATATGGCCAGCGAACTCGGCGCGCTGCTCGACCCGGTCGCCGACAAGGCGCTGCTGGTGTCGATCTATATCGCGCTGGGAATCTGGGGGGCGGTGCCGCGCTGGATCGTAATTCTGGTCGTGTCCCGCGACGTCATGATCGTCGGCGCCGTGATGGTGTCATGGCTGTTCGGCAAGCCGATGCCGATGAAGCCCCTGATGGTCTCCAAGCTCAACACCGTGGCCCAGGTGGCATTTGCGGCATTGGTGTTGGCGGCCTTAGGATTTGGATTCAAATCATCTCCTTACGATTTGATTTTAATGGGTTTTGTGACCGTCTTGACGTTGCTGTCGGTGTCCTTCTATCTGGTCGAGTGGATGCGGCACATGAGCACCATCGAGCCCGGTCAATAGATCTTACGAGACTTGTAACAGAGCCGGCTTTGCCGGTTTGGAGTGATGGCGTGTCTGCCCGCGTACCCCCCCGTCAGCTTGCTCTCGCGCTGCCCCATGCCGAGAGCCTGTCGCGCGACAACTTCCTCGAAGGTCCGGCAAATGCCGAGGCCCTCGGGCTGGTCGAGCGCTGGCCGGATTGGCCCAACCGGGTGATGTTGCTGGTCGGGCCGGAAGGTTCCGGCAAGAGCCATCTGGCCACGATCTGGGCCGAGGTGGCCGGTGCGCGTTCGACCATGGCGCACGCGCTCACTGCCGCCAACGTGCCGGCCGCTTTGGCCACCGGGGCGCTGGTGGTCGAGGACCTCAATGCCGGTTCGTTTGACGAGCGCGCGCTGTTCCACCTGTTGAACCTGGCGCGGGAGGACGAGGCCTACGTGCTGATCACCGCGAGGGTGGCGCCGGTGGCGCTGCCGATCGAATTGCGCGACCTGCGCTCGCGGCTGCGCGCGGTGCCGGTGGTGCAACTGACGCCGCCCGACGACATGCTGTTTCGCGCGCTGATCGTGAAGTTCTGCGCCGACCGTCAGATGAGCATCGACGAATCCGTGGTCAGCTACCTCGCCAGCCGGATCGAGCGCTCTTTTGCCGCAGCCCGTCAGACCGTGGAAATGCTGGATACTGAGGCGTTGCGACTCGGTCGCCCGGTGACGCGCGCTTTGGCTGCGGAACTGCTGCGCAGCGCGTGACTTAGCCCTCCAGATGCAGGAACCTGCGACCAACGGCGCGGCTTGACGCGTGGCATCACAGGTTCATCCTGTCATCCAGACGTCACACGGCTCGCACATGGTTCGCAGCAGATTTGCGGCTTTGCGTCATTGCTTGAACGAGATGGATCGCTACCTGATGGACTCCGAACAAGAGATTGTTATTGAAGAGAAAAAGGGCGCGGTCGAACTGGCTTCGGTGGTCGCCTCCGGGCCTGAGCGCTTCATCAACCGCGAACTGTCCTGGCTGCATTTCAACCGCCGCGTTCTCGAGGAATCGGTCAATCCCGGCCACCCCGCGCTGGAGCGGGTGCGCTTCCTGTCGATCTCGGCCAACAATCTCGACGAATTCTTCATGGTCCGCGTCGCCGGCATCAAGGCGCAGGTCCGCGAGGGTATCAACGAGCGCAGCCCCGACGGGCTGACGCCGTCGGAACAGCTGGTGCTGATCAACGAGGCCGTCACGAAACTCGGCCAGGACCAGCAGGCAATCTGGCGTGACCAGCGCTCCATGCTGGCCGAGGTCGGTATCGTGTTGCTCGACGGCAAGGACGCCAGCAAGTCGGAGCGCGCCTGGATCGAGGACCATTTCCTCCACAACATTTTTCCGCTGCTGACGCCGCTGGCGATCGATCCAGCGCATCCGTTCCCGTTCATCCCCAGCCTCGGCTTCACCATCGCGCTGCAGCTGGCGCGGGTCTCCGACGGCCGGCCGATGAACGCGCTGATCCGCATGCCCGGCAAGATCGACCGTTTCATCCGGCTGCCGACGCCCGGCAAGGATGGCTCGGTTCGCCTGATAACGCTGGAGCAGGCCACCGGCCTGTTCATCGGGCGGCTGTTCCCGGGCTACGTGGTCAAGGGGATGGGCGCGTTCCGCATCATCCGCGACAGCGAACTGGAAGTCGAAGAAGAGGCCGAGGATCTGGTGCGGCTGTTCGAGTCCGCGCTGAAGCGGCGGCGCCGGGGGTCGGTGATCCGGCTCGAGATCGAGGCCACCATGCCGGCCGAATTGCGCGCCTTCGTGCAGCGCGCGCTGGCCACGTCCGACGACGAGATCATCCTGGTCGATGGCGTGCTGGCGATGAACGAGCTGTCGCAGCTGACCCGCCTAGACCGCCCCGACCTTGAATTCGTGCCCTATGTGCCGCGTCACCCCGAGCGGGTCAGGGACCACGGCGGTGACATCTTCGCCGCGATCCGGCAGAAGGATCTCGTCGTCCACCACCCCTACGAATCCTTCGACGTTGTCGTCCAGTTTCTGCAGCAGGCGGCGCGCGACCCGGACGTGGTGGCGATCAAGCAGACCTTGTACCGCACCTCGAACAACTCGCCGATCGTGCGCACGCTGGTCGAAGCCGCCGAGGCCGGCAAGTCGGTCACGGCGCTGGTCGAATTGCGGGCGCGGTTCGACGAGGAGGCCAATATCCGCTGGGCGCGCGATCTCGAACGCGCCGGCGTCCAGGTGGTCTACGGCTTCCTGGAATTGAAGACCCACGCCAAGCTGTCGATGGTGGTGCGCCGCGAGGGCGGCACGCTGGCCACCTATGTGCATACCGGAACCGGCAACTACCATCCGGTGACGGCACGGATCTACACGGACCTGTCGTATTTCACCTCCGACCCCGTGATCGGTCGCGATGCTGCGCGGGTGTTCAACTACATCACCGGCTATGCCGAGCCCTCCGACATCGAGAAGATGGCAGTGTCGCCGCTGACGCTGCGCAAGCGGATGATCGAGCACATCCGCGGCGAGGCCGCCTTTGCCCGCGCCGGCAAGGTAGGCGTGATCTGGCTGAAGATGAACTCGCTGGTCGATCCCGACATTATCGACGCGCTGTATGACGCCTCGAATGCCGGCGTGTCCGTCGAGCTGGTCGTGCGCGGCATCTGCTGCCTGCGGCCCGGCGTGCCCGGCCTGTCGGAGCACATCCGCGTCAAATCGATCATCGGCCGTTTCCTCGAACACGGCCGCGTCTATTGCTTCGGCATGGGCCACGGGCTGCCGAGCGCCAAGGCGGCGGTATATATTTCCTCCGCCGACATGATGCCGCGCAACCTCGACCGCCGCGTCGAGGTGCTGATCCCGCTGCAGAATCCGACGGTGCATCAACAGGTGGTCGAGCAGATCATGGTGGCCAACCTCAAGGACACCGAGCAGAGCTGGCAGTTGTTGCCCGACGGGTCGTCAACGCGTATGAAGGCCGCGAAGGGCGAGGAGCCCTTCAACCTGCACAATTACTTTATGACGAATCCGAGTCTGTCTGGCCGTGGACAGTCGCTTGAGAAATCTTCGCCACGCCGGCTCACCCGCAAGGCCGAGCGCCAGCAGTCCTCGTAAGGAGTCCGCGACATGGTAGCGCGCCTTCCCAAGCGCGCGCCCAGCGTCGCCAGGCCCGCGCCGAGCGTCGCGGTGATCGACATCGGCTCCAATTCGGTCCGTCTTGTCGTCTATGAATCGCTGTCGCGCAGCCTCGTCAC
>NZ_JAQGJT010000015.1 GCF_028290495.1 Tardiphaga sp. | reverse complement strand
GGCCAACTGGACATCCGTCCGCAAGGTCCGGGAAGGTGAAACCACCAACGACCTCTACGGCTTCCTGACCACCGAGCCGAACGGTGTTGTCGGAACGATCCACCCCAAGGCGATGCCGGTGATCCTGCCCACCGCCGAAGAGTGTGATGTCTGGATGCGCTCACCCTGGGATGAGGCCAAAGGCCTGCAGCGTCCGCTGCCTGACGAGGCGCTGGTGATTGTCGCCCGCGGCGGCAAGAAGGATGGCGCATCCGATTGACGGCACCGGCCTGAATCAGGTCGAACGACGACATGGCCATTCCCTCAAAATTCGTTGAACCCCGCCCCTTCTCCAACCCGGAAGCCGCGGCGCGCAAGCTCCTCGAGATCGCAGCCGGGATTATCGACATCCGCGGTCGGGTTTCGGTCGGCGCATGGAACGATGCCTTCCGCAAGGCCGGCGGCAACGTGGCCGAGTACGCGGCCGGCCGGGACCGGGCGATCGCCGACGGCGCGCTACGGATGCATGAGTGCGGTGGGTTCGTGATGCTTGCGCCGGCCAAGGCGTAGCGCTCCCGGAACGAATCAGCGGAAACTGGCTTGAGTCGCCAGTTCTGTTGTGTTGTTGCGTTGGAGTATTGCGATGGCCCCGCGCGCCAATTGGAAGGGCTTCTTGCGCCTGTCCCTCGTGACCTGCCCGGTCGCGCTTTTCCCGGCAACATCCGATTCCGAGAAGATCAGCTTCAACCAGATAAACCGCAATACTGGTCACCGCATCAAATACGTAAAGGTGGATGCCGATACCGGTGAAGAGGTCCTCACCGAGGACATTATGAAGGGTTTCAAGGTCGACACCGACACCTATGTCGAGATCGGCAAGGATGAGCTGGAAAAGATTGCGCTGGAGTCCACTCGCACCATCGAGATTGACGAGTTCGTGCCCAAGGCCGACATCGACCCGCGGTACGCGATCCGTCCCTACTACCTTGTTCCCGATGGCAAGGTCGGCCACGACGCTTACGCCGTCATCAGAGAAACCATCCGCAACATGAATATGGTGGCGATCGGTCGCCTCGTGCTGACCAGTCGCGAGAACATTAGTGCGCTTGAACCGCTGAAGAATGGGCTGATGGGCACCCTCCTCCGGTATCCCTACGAGGTCCGCAGCGAGGAAGACTATTTTGACGATATCCAGGACGTCGCAGTCACGAAAGACATGCTCGATCTGGCGCGCCACATCGTCGAGCAGAAGTCCGGCCAGTTCGAACCCGGGAAGTTCGAAGACCGTTATGAGGCTGCCTTAGTCGAACTCGTTAATAGCAAGCGCAACGGCACGCTGGGCAAAGCAAAATCAAGCCCGCGCCCCGGCACAAACGTCGTAGACCTTATGACAGCGCTTCAGCAAAGCCTGAAAGGCGCAGTTGAGAAGCCTGCTAGCAAGGCCAAGAAGCCAGGCAAGGCCGCGGCCGGCCAACGCGAGTTGCTCCTGCCTATCAGCGGCAAACGATCCCCGACAGCAATGAAGGAAGAAGCCAAAACAAAACCGGCCCAGCAGCCGGCTAAAACAAGGAAGGCGAGTTGATGATGACCCTACATAGTCCATCGATCGCACCGAGTATTGGACACGAAGACACACTGCTTGAGATCATCGCCCACCTAGGAGCCGCGCTGATCCAAGCCGACTATACCGACGACCAGATCATCATTGGCCACATTCGCTCGGCGCACCGGCTCGCTCTCGATCTTCGTGAGGAAGCTGCTCGCGCGGCCGCGCTAAGGGAGCTCGATCATGCGTCATTCTAGCTGGATCCCCTCGATAGTTCCGAGCGATAGCGATCAAACCGTCTATCTTGTCATAGACTGCGATGGCGGCGGTCATCGGTGCGTCTGGCGTGAGGCTGACGTAGGAGCAACCGATCTCGAAACCGTTCTCACCGATCTTCTCGACGGCCAGTATCCGGATCCAGAAAAGGTCGTAGCTTTCAACCTGGCTGAAGGATGGTCACGTGACGTTTCCAAAGACCTAGCGCGGGAGATCAGGCGCAGATGCGACATGCAATCATCCGATCCGCCAAGCGCCGTTCAGAGTTTCGTGGAGCGTAACGAACTTCGCGAGCGCCAACTGACTCTGAGGTTGGCATGACGCCGAAATCCGGATGGTACTCTCAATTTCCCGCGCCAATTCCAGTGCCGAAGGGCGAGCCGCTGGTCACCCTTCGCGACGCCGGGGCCTACATCACCCGACTTCCCAGGGACCAGCATGATAGCGTCGCTTGGCAGGCCGCAATGCACGTCCTGATCCAGGCAGCCGACCACGGCGGGCCGATCGAATTCGCGCGGCTGGGCATGGTGCAGGCGCTAAATCCAAAACCGGAGCCCGTCTACCACTCGGCCAAAAACGATCCGGTCTGGCGCAACAACCGCAAACTGGCGAGGGATCGATGACCTTATCAGACGAGGAACTGGCGCTGATGGCCCTTCGGGAGGCCCAGCTTATACTGGCAGACTACATACAACCGGGGCCGCGCGATCCGGCAAAGACGATCAACGAGCTTCTAGCGGTGCTCGACCGAAACGATGTAGTCGAAGCCGTGGATCGGCTCGAGGCTGGCGCTGGAATGCGGGTACATTGAAACGCGAAACGCGACGTTCCAGATCTCTAGCTACGTTTGCATGAGGACTCGTTCCTTTTCCCTCACCTGCAGATACTCAACGCCGCGCGGTTTGTCGTGCCCCCCTCAGGCGAGCAGAGATACCTATAAGCGGCACCAACACCGCCGACCCATTGTAACGACCATGGGCTATCGGCGGGATGCGATGCATGCACTAACGCGCAGATTAACTAGCGTCGGCCGAATAGCGGAACAAAGACTGAGCTATCCTAGATACAAAACTCGGACCGGCCGCAGTTCCCCTTCTGGAACCGAGCGCGGCGCTTGCCTTCCAGCTTAAGTTGGTCTTGGATGACTACATGTCGGAAGATCACGCGAAGCTGAACAGTCTAGTAGCAAGGCGCAGGAGACAATTGGCTAAAGCCGAGGCGTCTCTAGAGGCTGCTATGATCGCAGATCACTCCATCAAAGTCGGAGATGTGGTCGAAGACAAGTTCAGACATCATTATCTTGTTCACGCGCTGAGGGTCGTAACGGGACATGTTCAAATCCTGGGACGGAAGAAGACGAAATCGGGATGGCACAGGAGCCCTTGTGAAGTGAGTTGGCGAGGCGTTAGGAAACTCGATGCAACTCTCGCCCAGCCCGCGAAGAGCGCGACGATGGCGCCGTAAACGGCGGGCACGTTGCTATAGCTCGCTGGAACGCGCCGCGTCGCTGGGCAGGATTGTGGCGGCAGCATTGCAGCGACCCTGGCCCGATGGCGGGCGACGATCGCGCGCCAGTGCGCTCGCCTGCCCCAGTAGCAGGCCTCGAGTAGCGCGCTACATCGAGGAGCCATCCGGTTACACTAGCCCGAAGGATGGCGCGGTTGTTCTGTGATGCGTGCGAACGGTCTGATTATTCGACGCGCACTTGCGCCATCCCGCCCATCCCGATCGCGTTGGTGGCCGCGCGCCTCAGATTGACGAAACGGCAGCAGCGCGCAATTACCGAGCTCGTCGGTTTCCAGCAAAGTGAACTATCACGCATAGCACTTGAACCGAGCATGAGTGATCGCTTTCTACCCTACTGTTGCGCTATGGGCACGGACTCCTATTCGAAATCTCGGTAATTTTCTCAGACACCAAGTGAGCGCTTGGCGCTCTTAACGAGGGGGATTCTCATGAAAAAGCTTTTTTTGACAGCCGCCGCGCTTGCTGCACTCGGCACATCGGCATCAGCGGCCGACCTTGCCGCGCGTCCTTACACGAAGGCACCGGCGTTCGTGGCTGCTGTTTATGACTGGTCCGGTTTTTATATCGGCGCTAACGGCGGCTGGGGAAGCCAGCGCGACTGCCGTACCAACGTGACCACCGCTTTCAACATCGGTTGCCATGACGCGGACGGCGCCGTGGCCGGCGGTCAGATCGGCTACCGCTGGCAGAGCTCATCGTGGGTATTCGGCTTCGAAGCGCAGGGCGACTGGGCTGACCTTTCCGGTTCGGCTATCAACAACACCGGCCTGAACAATGTCCGGTCGAAGACCGATGCATTTGGACTCTTTACCGCTCAGGCGGGCTGGGCGTGGAACAACACCTTGCTTTACGTTAAGGGCGGTGCTGCCGTTGTCAGCAACCGGTTCGAATTCCGCGGACTGGGCTCCAATGTTCTGCTGTCCTCCTCGGATGATAGCAGCCGTTGGGGCGGCACTGCCGGCGTCGGTCTTGAATATGGCTTTGCTCCGAATTGGTCAGTCGCAGTCGAGTATGATCACGTCTTTCTCGACCGCCACGACATGACCTTCACCTCTGCTGCGACGGGACTTCCGCTTGCTGCAACCTACCGCTCCGGTGGCGACCTCGACCTTGTCACCGCGCGCATCAACTATCGCTGGGGCGCGCAGGTTATTCCGAAGTACTAAGAGCATCTGATGCCGGCAAGGGGCCGACCGCAAAGTCGGCCCCTTTGCTTTTGGATGCTCGCTACATGAGGCGAGACAAGTCCGGAACACGATAGCTGATAGCCCGATGCCGATAGGCGACCTCCTGCCAGCCGCGACCTCGACACGGCTGACGATCGCAACGTGCCCGCCACCGCGCCGGGACGACACCGCGACGGCTCCTGGCACCGGCGCGGACGCCCTGCCCCAGCCAAGAAACGACTTCGCCAGCGTGGCACCGGGGCCGCGCTGGGCCAATGCGAAGTTCACGTTTACGGCGCACCGTAGCCGGCCGGCGATATAACGCGCCAGTCGCCAGTCGCCAAGGGCCGCCCTTCTCTTTTCGGGAGTAAAGGCGGTCCCACTTATTGATGATGAGGGCGATGTCCCGGTGCCCTGCCGCGATCAGCCAAAGCTTCTGCAGCGGATTGCAGATGTAGGTCGACGTTCGGTTTCCATCCCAGAGTTAGGTCACATTTCGGTGCCTAACAACAAGCCCAATATTGCTTATGCCGTTCGAAAACAAAACTGTCTGCGTAACCATGCGTAAGCTCATCGACCTGTCTCTAATGTTATCGAGGCCCTTTTTTCACTCTGGCATAGGCTTCGGCTCTTCGTCGCCAGGTACATCGCTTTCGAGTTCACTCTTCGCTTGATGCCAGAAATCGGCAGGATCTTTATCCGGGCTACCCGCTTTTTTCCACAGCCGATAGGCATACTCGCGAATCTGTTCGTCGGAAATTTCGGGCATCGCTTTTCTCCTAACAAAGGTTGTGGTAACGGTCCCGGACAATTTGGTCGGTTATCTTGCTCTTTCGTTTGTCCCGACAATGATAGTCCTTGACCCCATATATTAGAACCGCAAAGACGGTCGGTGCTGCGATGAAAATGATCATTTCCATGACGACCTCCGATACTTCCGAATGGCGGCCACGTTCTCCATTTGGAAGGAGCGCTATGAAACCAATCAAACGTTCCGTCTATGGCCAAATACCGAGCCGGGCCACATGACCTCCGCAGCCTGTCACTAAGGAGGAAGATGAACCGAAGAAAACCGCCGAGAAGGAGCGCTAAATATCTCGAACGAATCGAAGGCCTTCAACTGCGAGTTTTTGCTCGTCGGTCTCCTGCCTGTTTGAAAGGAAATGCCTGACCTCCTCGCGAATCCTCGCTTCTTGCTCTGGTGCCAGATTTTTGATCATTCCGTAGATGTGCATCACCCGGTCAACGACTGCTTCCATGGAACTCTCCCCTCGTTCGTCTTCTAAACGAGCAAACGGAACAAAAGTTCCCGCAATATATTGCGCTCAAAAGGGAGACCGTCATTGCGGAAATCGCCTCAGTTTAGTCGCCTCCGCGAATGGCCGGACGGAGCTTGAGTGCGTTTGGTGCCGCGATGCCATTCACAAGGCACCAGGCTGGGGGAATTCGTCGGCGAACCCGGCCGAGGGCGCCGCCTCTACGTCCCCGGCTCCACTACCGTTGTCATTGATATCGCAGCTTACGCATGCCTGCGGGAGGCGGGCATGCGATCGCTTGAGTTACATATCGGCTTCGGCCTCGACGTTGACGACAGACTTCGCGAGAGCCGACAAAGCAACGTCTGTGGCCTTCTCTTCCTGCAGGGTCGCAGTAAGCAGTTGGACGGCGTCCGGCATCCCGAGTTCTTTAGCCCAGGTCGCAAGAGTGCCGTAGCGAGAAATCTCATAATGCTCGACGGCCTGCGCAGCGGCGGCGAGGCCCGCGTCGAGTGCCGGCATTCCCTTGTACCCGCTCATGATTTCCGCGCCTTCGTTGGTGATGCCTATGATGGCTTCACACTTCTTGGCGGTCGGCCTCTTGCCGAAAATCTTGAAAACGCTCTCCAGCCGTTTGATCTGTCCCGCGGTTTCCTTCTGGTGTTTCAGAAAGGCAGCCTTCAGGCCCTTGTCCTGTGCGGCCTTAGCCATCTTGGGTAGGGTCGCAAAGATCTTCTTCTCCGCGAAATACACGTCCTTCAGTGTGTCGTGGAAAAGGTCGGCGAGCAGTTTGGGTTTTTTGGCCATGGGAATATTCTCCGGTGGTATGATAGCAACGCCGATCAATTCGCCGTGAGGGATTAAGTTCCATTCGGAACAGAGAGAGACAAGCATTCGCTTAAGCTCAAACGCGCCTCCGGTGCCAGCCCTGCCCCAACTACTAGCAGTGCCATCAGACTGTGCTGCCGCTGCTAAGAAAGCTTCAGCGCATGACAGAAGCACTTCGCTAGTACCACTGCGCTCGCCTCGACCGCCATTCTGGGCTTCTGGGTCGCACTCGAAAACGATGGTTGATGTCCATCTTGACGAATTTCGGACGCCGACATTAAACTACGGAATTGTACAGCGTGAGTAATTTCATGACTCCCCATTTTCAACTGCTTGCCGACGACATTTGGGAGGGCAATTTGGTTGCCATTCAGAGGCTCAGGACGTTCGGCGATCGAGAGCGCGTCACGCTTGAGGCCACTATCCTCAGCAAGTTCGGCAAGTCTGTCAGTCTTCGGGGAACGCCCGATCAGGTAAAAGCAACTCTAGAGGCAGCAAGGCGTTCTTGAGCGGAAGGAGCCTGCCATGCCCTACGCGCTATTCGAGGACGACCAGAAGCTCAGCCAGGAATTCCCGACCGAGCAGGATTGTTGGGCGCATGCCAACGAGGCCGGCTTGGTTGACCTTGTGGACGGGAAAACCGTGCTTGAGGACGGCTACACCATCCAGCCGTGTGAGGCGGGAGAGCCCATAGCCGTTCCGCCACCCGTCACCTGAGTATCGAAGGCCCGTAGGTACGCCACCACACGCCAAACGCCCGCCAGCCGATGGCGACGCCCCAACCTGCGTTTGCCAACCTAATACGGCGGCGGCATGGGTTCTTGATCCGCGTGGTCCAGCACAAACGTGAATGGCGGCCTATCGGCCGCTTCGTCGAGCAGTTCGCGCCATGGTGACGGCACCTGCGAACGATCAATGCCCGGCTCGCCGAAGTCGATGCTTTGCCCATCGAGGGGGTGATCATAGCCACTGCAGGCGTCGTAGCGAATACCGCTAATCAAGTTCAATGCGTTCGGACCGGTACCCAAATAGGTCATCACAATGCCCTCGATGCGGCGACCACCCGCGCCAAGCGTACTTGATCTGACAGTGTTCAAGCGAGTCCAAAGGCTGGATCGCGTCATAGGAACGGCTCCTCGCCGACTCGACATGGTATTTGCGCCCGACGCTCTACGCATCTGCCAGTGTCGATCGGGGGACCGCCGTTTGGGTTTGGTTGGACAATGCGGCGGCGTATCAGAATCTCAACCATAACCATCGCCGGCGGAAGACGGTCCGTCGCTGCGCGCAACCGCGTCCATAGGCTACTTCGTGCCAAGACGCGTGCTTTCGATTTCCTTTTCCAAAGCTTCCAGGCGCTCGGCGAACATCGCCGAATCCATTGACGCCGAATAGGCGCTCAGGATGGTGACCAAGGGCGCCACTTCGTCGGCGGTGATCTCCCCAGCCGCCGCCGCTGCGAGGATGGCAGCCAACGCCGTTGGAACGTCTGCCACGCTTTCTATTTTCGGGAAGTCCGAAATGACTACGGCTACGCCGCGGCGGACCGGCGACACTCGTTCCATAACCAGGCGCTGTGCTGCGGTATCACCCCGGAGCGCCTGGTCAATCACTTTCATCGTGATGCGCTCCCATTGGTTTTCCATCATCGTCTCTATGGCGACCGTGACGCGATGGCGGGCGTTACGCGGTCGACCCGAGTTGCCGGTAGTGAAACGCCCCATCGCGTCTCGCCCTTCGACCATCGCGGGCAGCGGTTGCGCTTCGGGAAGAATCGGCGCGTGCGGCGGCGGGACGCTGGCTAGATCGAGCGGCGCAATCATGGAACCAGCAGGCTTAGCCGGTGGATCACACGGCGGCGGAGGTGGAGGAACGGGCCGCTCGCCCCCCAGCGGCTGAGGGGGCGCCAGCGGCGGAACAGGGATCGTCATGTCAATCAACGATCGTAAATCCTTCTTTCATCCGGGCTGCTCGGTCCACCGCACTCAGCCCCTCGAACGATGCGCGGGTCATCTCGGTGCTGGTCAACGGCCGGCGGGGCTTAGACGCTGGCTTGTCGTCCGTCACGGTGAATCCTTCAGCCATTTTCGCGGCTCGTTCCCTACCCGAGAGTGCATCGAACTCCGACCTCAGAAGCGTCTTGCCGTCGCGCTTTGCCGGAACAGCAGCCGCGTCGCTGGATGAGGAATTGGTGCCGTTAGGGAACACGGATGGAAATTGCTTTGCAGCTTCCTTCGCCAAATCTGCGAGAGTGGCGATTCCATCGGGGCCTGTTCCGAACAGTGGATAACCGTCGGCGCCCTTGACCCGGACAATGCGCTGACCATCAACGGTGTCGAGGTTGATCTGCCCTCCGACATTCGCGATGATAAGCTCCTCATAGTTGGGGCGGATGCCGGCGGCGCGCAGCGCCGTGCTGAATTCATTGTGGATCAGTTTGCGCTCCGAAGCTTGTGCAATCTCCAACTCGTCTTTGAGCGGCTTGAGATTGCTGGCGACGTGATCTTGTAGATCCCCGAGCAGTAGATGAAAGCTTCCACCCTTTTCGACATAGAGACTGCGGTAAGCGTCGGGGACCTTGTCCAGGTTTTTTTCAGTAATGTTGAGGGGCATGTGATTATCCTTGATTGAAGGGTCAGTTGCTCGATACGTGACGGCGCTGCGTCTGCGCCAGTTCTGTAGCGGCAAGATCCATCTGCATCTGCAGCACGCGCACCTGTGTCACGATGGCCATTTCGTTCAAGCGTGCGGTCAGGAAGGCCAGTGTGTCAGTCAGGTGTCGCCGCTCGTCTGGCGCACCGACCAAGTTTGCGATGGCGGTGCCGAGCAGGCCGTGCAGGTTTTCGCGGGCGGGCGCTTCGTCGGGTGCCATTACCGGCGCGTTCATGGTGGGTGATGGAAATGTCTGGGTCATCAGAGTTGCCTTTGCTTTTTCGCTGCGGTGACGGCTGCCACGACGCGGGACGGGAGTTCTGCTTTGAGGGTAGCAAGCTGCTGCTGCAGCCGCCCGATTGCGGCAGGATCGGCACCGGTCGCGTCGATGTTGATCGGCACTGAAACATGGACAGGCCCGCCGCTTCCTGTGCCGCCAGACGGTGCCGCGCCTGCAGGAAGGAATGTCGGAAACGAAACGCGGCTCGCCATCGCCATCGAGACGTCGTGCGGGATGACCTGTGCCCCGGACGGCAGATTGACGATTTCGCCGCCCAACTCGTTGATGCGCGCGAGACCGCCGGGCGCGCTGTTGGTGCCGCTGGCAAATTGCGGCATAGAGTAACCGCCGACACTTATGTTTCCGGTCGATCCTGCAAGGACAGTCCCGCCAGCATTGGGGTTACTGCCGCCAAACAGTCCGCTGATGATCCCGCCGAGCCCGCCGCCACTCGACCCACCGAACGCGTTGGTCCAGAGATTGTCGGTCGCCATTTTCATGAGCTTTGACGACAACGCATCGAGAGCGGATACGCCAGCCGCCTTCAGCGCACCAAGAGCGGTCGTACTGTTACGAATAGATGACGAAAAAGTCTGTCCCGCGTTGGTCAGTGCGTCGTAACCGAACCGCATGTTGTCGGTTCGTTGCGCCGCTTCACCGAGAGCAGACGCCTCGTTGCGCAGCGCTGCGATTTGCAGTGGGGTGAGATCGTTGCCCTTGAGCTTTTCGGCATTGATCCGTTGCTGTACCGCGGCGTAAGCGGTCGCTGCGCCGGTGGTCATGCCGAGCGTTGAAGTCTCCAGGTTGTAAGCATCAGTCGAGGCGCGAATTTGGATGAGACCGAGCGCATTCGCCTTTGCGTAGTTTTGGATGCGCGCGACGTCGGCGTCGGTGATCTTGTTTCCCGGCTGGTTCCGAGCGATGGTCAGCGCGAGTTCAGATTGTCGCACCGTCTCGTTGACGGTCGCCACCTGCCCCAGAGCGCCAAGGCGCTGCTGCTGCATCTGGAGGTCGTGCTGCAATGCCGCGGCATCGATCGTCGCTTGGTTGCGGCGTCGGTCCGCGTCTGCACGCAGGCCGTCGCCAAGCGCAGTGTTGCTGGAGGCTGGGTTTTGGCTGTCCCCCGCGAACCGCTGCTGGAACGGCGAAAGCATTGTGATGCCCTGCGCCTTCGCAATCTCTGCGTGGTTCGACGGCAAGAACCGATCCCAGATCGAGGAGTTACCGGCATTCTGCGCCAGCCGTTCCATGCGATCGAACAGGCCGGATCCACTCTCCAACGCTTTTTGGAAAGCGTTTCGGGAGTTCAACCCAAAATTCGTCCATGCGCGATTCCACGCCTCGTCAAATTTGCGAGCGCTGGCCACCATGTTATCGTTCGCGGCGAATTCTACAGCGCTGTCCTTGGTGCGCTTCAGTCCATCAGCACCGCCGGATAGTAGCCGGACCCACTCCATCGTTGCAGGCAGGCCCATCTGCTGGAGCAACACCAGCCGCTGCTGATCATTGCGTGCGTTTTTAATCAGATCGGCAGCGGTGCCGAGATAGCCGCCGAAGTCAGAAGCGTGTTTGTTGTTGACCGCGAATACTTCGGCGAGGCCGCCCATGCCAGCCTTGGCGTCGTAGACGCCCTTGGCAAAGCCGGTGATTCCCTTGTTGAAATCCTCGTTGCTGATACCTTTGAATGACGCGGCTGCCTGCAGTTTGGACAACTCGCGAGTGGTCAGGTCGGCGCTGCGCGCAGCGTCGTCGAGCGCCAGCGTGGATGCTTTCCACGACGAATACATAAGCGCGCCACCGGCCGCGACTGCAGCGAGACCGCCGACGACCAATCGCGCCGGGGTGACGACACTGGCAATGCCGCTGCCGAGTTGCTTGAAGAATCCTGAAACGGTGCCTGTCTTCGACGACGAAAACACGTCAAAAATCTGAGAGCCTTGCTGCGCAAGGACTGTCAACGGTGCCTGTCCGCCCATGAGCGAAACGCCCACGTCCTGCGCCTGCCGACCGAGGTTGATCAGTTCATAGCGCGCAAGACCAGTACTGTTGGCGATTATATCAGTACTGGTCTTGCCTGATTTTGCTGCCTTGTCGAGGCCGAGCAAGCCGATACCCGCTTCGGTGGACGCCTTGGCCAGTCCAGTCGTCGCGGTGACTGCAGGTTTGGCGGAGGCGTTGAGGCGGTCGATGGCTTCTTTCGCGCCAGCGACATTGTTACCCCATGCGATGGTCCCCGCACTGGCATCTTTTGCGGCCTTGCCCAGTCCGGTGACCGCATCGGTGGCGCGGTTCGCTGCAAGGGGCAGACCTTCGATGACTTTGATTCCGGCCAGTACGCCGGTCGTGTCGAGCTTGATCCCTAAAACAGCAACATCGGCCAAAGGCGTACTCCCTACCGCGCTACGCGCTTACGCAGCTACGTCGGGTTTGACCTTTGGCGTTCCGCGGCCGCCGGTGGCTAGGCGGTCGAGGTAATCGAACAGGATCGGCTGCACGGTCAGAGCGCCAGCTTCGTAAATCATGGCGTCCATCCCATCATCAGCGGCGAGCGGTTTGTTCAGGCCGGTGGCAAGAATTTTGCGCATGGCCTCCGTATCGACCGCCGCGACGCGATGGTTCGCCGGCACCAGCCCGCCGAAATATTCCGAGACGCGGTGGCAAGCCTGGTAGGTCAATTCGAGCGTGACGACTTTGTCGCCGATTTTGGTTTCGAAGGGTGCGATGGTCATTGGTGGTTCCTTTGTGGTTGGTGGTGGAGGAAGTGCGGCTCAATTATTCTGCAAGAGCGCTTACATGCGACGGGCCGCCGCAACCCACAGCCGCATTGCTGCGGGGTACATGAGCCAGCGGCGGATCATCGAATGTCAAAGCCCCACACAGCGATCGAACTGGTGTTGTCGCCGTTAAACGTGTCGCTGCCAGTAGCATCTGCCAGCTTGACGTAAAGTAACGAACTTGCCGGATGCCCCGCGCTGAAAGCGACGTTGAATTCGACCTTCCAGAACCCATCGGCAGTCAAAGTCGATGTCATGCCCGAGACGGTTCCGGCGGACTGCTCAACCAGCGTAACGACACCGGTGCCGAGGTTGACCCAGACACGGGACGATAGATAGCTGCCCCCATTCTGTTGTGCCTGAATTTGGGCATTGCGAGAACCAACCTGCCGCTTAACGAAGGCCGTGATCTTCTTTGTAGTGCTGGCGAGCGCAATCGTCTGCTGCACATATGCGTTGTGCTGCGCGGCTGCCGTCGCATCTTCCTTGATAATCGATGCGGTGATTTTGTGTTCGGGCGAATAGGCTTGGTTGGCCGTCAGTACCGACTGTTGCGTGGACCATCCAGAAAGGCCGAGCGATTGATAGAGCGCCCCCGATGGATACCGATACCCAACATCGACTGCGGATGCGCCTGCGATCTTCGTTGGAACGTCGAAACCAGTCCCGGCCGCTGCGCGCTTGTTGCCAGTCGCATTGAAATGCGTGCCTTCTATCGTGTCCGCCAAAAACTGGAGGGTGCCGGGCGCAACGCCACTTTCTGTCCCCATCGCAATGTCAATCGTGTTCGAACGGCCGCGCAGCGTTGTGTTGCGCGCGCGTCTAATTACGTCACGACCATTACCTGAATTCAAGATGGTGTTGCTTGCTGCCGACGTGACAACCGGTGGAATTGTCGGGACGAACACCTGCGAAAAGCCCAAGCGCGCGATATACGCCGCTATGTCGGCTTCTTCTTGCGCCTCCGTGCGGCCTTGGAAAATTATGCCGTTCGTTCCGAGCGCAGGCACGAACACGTCGCAACGGCCTTTTAGCATCCTGTCGCGGTAAACGTACTTCGATGGGTCGGCGGCTTCTGACGAATACGCGCCGGGAATTGAAACGTCGATACCCGCCATGTTCGGCACGAACAATCTGTTGACCGCCCCCGGAGCGCCCTGCAGCGTGTCGGGAATGTCGGCCTGCACGCTGCTGGTCGTCAGAAGGTCTGAATGGTTGCTGTCGCCGCTGATGCCGAACGTCGGTCGTGTCAACGTGCCACCCGACCATCCAAAGAACGACGGTCCCCAAAAATCCCCGCCGCCGTTCCATGTGTTCCCATAGAACGTGGCAGAGCCGACAAGGTTTGGCACCGACGCGCCGTATTGGAGCGCCTCACCCTGCGCGTAATCTGCGCGACCGTGCGAGTAGTACCCACTGTTGGTGAAGCTGGCGCTATAGTTGAGCCACGCGTGGCTTCCGACCTTTCCCCGGACGCCGGGATGGCGATGAACGGTTTCTTGGAACGGGTCGCAGCTTGGCACCGAACCCGCACCATTGAGCACGGTGATCTGCAGTGCGCCGGAGTTGTCGACCCAGATCAGCGAACACGCGACGGTCATCGTGCCCCCCGTATTCCACTCACCCTGAGCAGCAGTCGCTGCGCCGTGCCAGAACCGCACCTCGAAACTTCCATCGGTAACATCGTCGTAGATCGGATAATGGCAGGTTCCGCCTACGGCAGTATTTCCGGCACCGAGGCCCGCGCCGCCGTTGTACTCGTTTGGGATCGCCTTGACGAACGACAGAGGTCGCCTGATCAGCAGCGCGGGGACACTCGCTCCTTGGAGGACACTGCCGTTCCAGAACCCCAGATCCAGCCCAAGCCCGTTCATCAGGCGACCGCTTTGACGTTGATGGCGTCGCGATCGGTGGCGTATGTGCAGCTCATCTAAGTGAAATTCCTTGATTGAGTGGGAGGTGGCGGCGATCCGGGTCGGACGGGACGGAACAACTGGATCGCCGCGCACCGTTTCGCCGTCGCGGTACTTCCGCGCCCGACTGATGGGGGACAGACGAAGCTCCGCCGTCTACCGGTCGGATCTCGCCAGAATATTTCGAAAGAGTGTTGCCGGCGGCGATCAAGCGGCCTGCGCCGGCAGAAGGGATACTTCGCGGCGCGCGCGATCCCACGCTTCGATTTCGGATCGGATGAAGTAGTTGCGGCCGTTGGTGACAGTTGGTTTCGGAAAGCCCAGCGTCTCGCTGCGCATCCAGCGCCAAAGCGTCATGTGCGATATTGACATGTGCCGCTGAACGGCTGGCCCTGTCATGTAGTGGCTGTCGGTTGACACACGCATACTCCAGAACTCTAGCGTACGTGTAACATGCCACACTTAGTGCAGATTGTCAACACAAAATAACATGTGATACATCAATACACTAGGGCGAGACGTTGCGAATCTTGACATAGGCGTTGTGAAAATGAGACGTTCTTACAATGGGCAGTGAACTGGCAAGTGATCTTCTGGAAGGCGCTGATGCGATCGCGACGTTCATCTACGGCGATAAAAAGCATCGTCGGAAGGTCTATCACCTCGCATCCACCAATAGCCTTCCGACGTTCAATCTCGGGGCGATCATATGTGCGCGCAAGAGCACGCTTCTGGATTGGATTGAGGCACAGGAAGGCCGCTCCGCGAAACTCTAGGCGGCCTTTGCGACAGATGCGGCTGGCTGATTGACTATATCATCAAGATAGTTCGCCCACGCGATCGCGGCCGCGCGCATCTCTGGCGCATATTCATACTGCTGATACACGCCCACGATACCTCCAAAGCTGCCCGAGATGTGATTTAGCAAGCGCTCGACGACGTGCACTGGTTGCTTAAGCGGCGCCATACCGGACGCGAACGTGCGGCGTAAGTCGTGCAGCCGCCAGTCGAGCACTTCGTCCAGGTTAGGCGACACCTTGCGCAGTTCGGCTAACATAGCTTTGTCGAGAGCTATCTTCCCCTTAGAGAAACCGGAAATTGGTGTCTTTCCCCTTGAGCTCGGCAGCACATACTGGTTGCCGTCTACCTTCGGCAAGCTTTGGATTAGCGCCACCGCAACCGGAGCAAGGGGCACAATGTGCTCCTTGTCGTTTTTTGCGCGAGCAGCAGGGATCGTCCAAGTCGGCTCGTCGCCATCCAGCGAGAGTTCCTTCCACTGCATGCCCGACACCTCGCCGCGGCGCTGCCCTGTGACCAAGAGCAGCCGCACCATGACACGGAACGGCTCCGCCTGCTCGGTCGACTTCCAGAGTGCCCTCATTTCTATCTCGGTCAATTTCCGCTCGCGACTGGCCTCCGAGGTGGGAGCCACAACGCGCGCGGCTGGCGACTTGTCAGAGGGCAGCACGTCACCAGGTAGTGCCAGCACCCACTTGAAAAAGCGACGGATGACCGCAAAGGTCCGGTTGGCCGAAACTGGCGCCCCCTTCGACACCATTTCTCGAAGCAACGTGTCCACGTCTGCCCGCGTGATCGTGCGGATGTTGCGCCCCTCCCAAGCCGGCTTGATGCGCTTCTCGATCAAGCGCACATACTCATCGGCGGTAGAGGTCCGGTTCTTCGTCTTGATGTGCTTTTTGATATATTCGTCCAGCAGGGTTTCGACCAAGAGACCTTTGTCGTCTCGCTCCAATCGGGCCACCTTCTTTTCGGTGGCTGGATCCCGACCGGCGGTTATCGCCCTACGCGCGTCCAGCGCGGCAGCACGCGCCGCCTCCAGACTGATCTCCCCTGGATAGGCACCCAGCGTCAGCTTGGTGGGTTTGCCGCTGACAGGCGATCTATACCTGAAAGCGAACGAACGGTGTCCGGACGGTTGCACGACTAAGCAAAGACCCGGCGTACGCCCGTCGCGCACCTCGAAACGAACAGATCTCGGTTGCGTGGCGTCTAGTCCTTTCGCGGTGAATGCCTTAACCAAGGTGCTTACTCCATCGGGGTTGTCGCCGGGGTATCGCAAAGCGATGATACAAGGTGCTACACCGCGCGACGGAGTTTAAGCGTTAACCCCCTAAAAATAAAGATATTTCAGGCGCTCGATAGCATGCGCGTTACAGAGAGTGACACGCTGATACGGTAGAGCAGCGGTTTTGTAAACCGAAGGTCGGGAGTTCAATCCTCTCAACCGGCACCAACGATCGATTCGCCGGCCCCTGCCCTCACAGCCACGTCCACAACAGCATCGCGTTGACCGCGCAGGCGGTCAGCAATGCGGCGGTCAGGCCGACCTGGAGCCTCTCGCTCCGGATGTTGTCGATGATTCTCATGGCACGCAGAACATCGGGCGATTCTAGTCAAGGAGTCTCGCAGCTTATTTTTCCGGGGATTCAGGACTCGTTTACTTTCGATTCTCCTCCTTGGGCGCCGGGTGCGCCTTGGGCCCCCGCGGGCTGCGAACCGGCACAAAAAAGGCCGGCATAAAGCCGGCCTTTTCGTCAGAATTCCAAGAAATCTCAGTATTTAATCTCAGTATTTAATCCCGGTAGTAGATCTCAGTATTTGGCGACCTCCGGGCCGCCCCAGCCGAACCGGTAATTCAGGCCGGCTTTGACGGTGTGCTCGTCGTTGTTGTAGCTCGCACCGCCGGTCGGGATCGCCAGCGACGACACGGTCGTGTTGCCGAAGTTGTAATACTGGTATTCGACCTTCGCCGACCAGCTCGGCGCGAACATGTATTCCAGACCGGCGCCGACGGTGTAGCCGTCCTTGGCGTTGCCCGAAGTCGTGAAGGGCTGCGCAATGCCGGTATTGCTCACGCCGATATTGCTGTTGTCCTTCCAGGCATAACCGCCCTTGGCGTAGAGCAGCGCCGGACCCCAGGTGTAACCAAGGCGGCCGGTGACCGAACCAAGCTGGTCATTGTTGGCGGTGACAAGCGTGCCGTTCGGAAACGCACGCCCGGTGTTGTTGCTGCCCATCCAGCTGTACTGGGCTTCGACACCGACCACCCAGTTGGTCGCGAACTGGTAATCCGCACCGCCCTGCACGCCGCCCATGAAGCGGCCACCGTCGCCGGCGATGCTGGAACTGTCGCCGAACGCGCCGCCGACATGACCGCCGATGTAGAAACCGGTCCAGTTATAAACCTGCGCGGGAGCGGTATAGACTGGAGCCTTGGTGTAAGGACGCGCTGCGAGATCGGCAGCGAATGCTGAATTGGTGAGCGCGGCAACCGCGACGATGGCGGAGGCGCCGAGCAGAAGCTTCTTCATGGTAGTTCCCCTTTTTGCCTAATGACCATCGAAAAACTTCGTGGCGGCAATTTGGTTGCCTTGCGGCAGCACTCTGCAACGCGATCGAAGCCGACTGCGACAAACCCGCAACACTTTCGGTTTCGTTCAGTTTAAGGCATCGGTGGAACCAGTTTGGTTCAATCCTCACGCAAACTTGATGTAGCGCGGTGCGCCCGGGAGACGACATGGCTGTGAACAACCTGATGAACGATTTCCCGCCGGCGCGTGGCGCGCAGGTCTCGCTGTCGAACTGGCGCAAGGCGCCGTTCAGCCAATGGGCCTTCCGCAACGTCCGCCGCGTGCTGCCAACCGCCAATATCGCCGGCGCGGCGCAGCCGGTCCCGTTCGAGAGTGAACTTCAGGATGTCGGCCAGACCCGCTTCAAGGGCGCCGACGGGCGCGACACCACGATCGCCGCCGCCCTGCCCGCGACCAGCACCGATGCGCTGGTGGTGCTGCGGCGGGGCAAGATCGCTGCGGAATGGTATGGCGCCGGCATGAGCGCCACGACGCCGCATATCGTGTTCTCGGTCAGCAAGTCGATCTGCGGCACGCTCGGCGGCATCCTGGTCGAGCGGCGCGAACTCGATCCCGACCATCTGGTCACCGAATACGTCCCCGAACTAGCGGCGTCGGTCTATGGCGGCGACTGCACCGTGCGCCACCTGCTCGATATGTCGGTCGGAATTTCCTTCACCGAGGATTACGTCGATCCGAAAAGCAACGTGGTGCGCTATCGGCACGCCGCGGGCTGGGATCCGCTGCCGGCCGGCGAGCCGCCGATCGACCTGCGCAGCTTCCTTGCCCAGCAACAGCCCGACGGCAACGCGCATGGCAGTCTGTTCCATTACGTCTCGACCAACACCGACGTGCTCGGCTGGGTCTATGAGCGCGCCTGCGACCGGCCCTATGCCGACATCCTCAGCGACTATCTGTGGGCGCCGATGGGCGCGGAGCACGATGCCTATATCACCGTGGATTCCAGGGATGCGATGCGCGCCGCCGGCGGCATCTGCGCCACGCCGCGCGACATCGCGCGGTTCGGCGAGATGATCCGCCGCCGCGGCGTCGCGAATGGGCGGCAGGTCGTGCCCGGCGTCTGGATCGACGACATCAACCAGCAGGGCGACGCAGCAGCCTGGGCGCGCGGCGAATTCGCAGAACTGTTTCCGAATGCCAGCTACCGCAGCCAGTGGTACCGCGTCGACCGCGAACGCAACGTGTTGATGGCCTACGGCATCCACGGCCAGATCATCTACATCAACCCGGATGCCGAGACGGTGATCGTGCGAATGGCCTGCGAAAACACGCCGGTCGATGCCGATGTCGCGCAAAGCTGGCGCCGCGGCTTCGATGCCATAGCGAAACAGTTTGTGTGACTTAACGTCGTCATTGCGAGCCCGAACCGGCTTGGCTTGCCCAGCAGGTTCGGAGCGAAGCGATCCAGAAGCCACAGGTGAAGAACTGGATTGCTTCGTCGCAAGGGCTCCCTGCAATGACGGAGGCTACCGCGCCATCTTTTCCATCTCGGGAAACGGCGCGTAGCTGGCGCCGGCGCAGGCCTCCGCGGTGTCCTCGACGACACGGTCGAGCCTCATGTCGACATAGCTCACGGCGAGCTCTTTCGGCGCGAGATATTTGCCGTCGCGGTCCTTCGCCGTATAGCGCACGCAGCTAACATAGCGCAGACGTCCGCCGACGGTGCGTTGCACCGGCTGCGCCATCGACGCGTCGCGCACGCCGACGGGATCGTTGAGATAGGCGCGCAGGAACGCCAGCAGGTCGGTCTTGTAATTGGCCGGAAACGGCTGATTGGCGACGCCCTGGTCGTCGGTGAAGCTGATGCCGCCGCTCGGCCCGCCGCCGCAGGCCGCCAGCCACAAGGGCAGCAGCAGGATTGCCGCGCGTCTCGTTGATTTCTGCAAATGCCTATCCATCATCCCGTGCCCGATGGCCCCGCCCTTCCCTAAACGTTCGGGCGGCGAAATGGAATTCGCAACTCGGTTACCTCCACGCAATACGGAGCCGGCCCGCCCCCTTGCGTCACAAGGGCAGCGGGCCGGATGTCGGCGTTAACGGTGGCGGCTGGCTCAGCCGTGCCGGGAATGCGTGACCGTCGACTTGATGGCGGTGTGCTTGAACGTCTTGTGCATCCCCATCTTCTTGTGGAAGCGGTGATGGTGCCGGACGTGGCGGTGATGATGACGTGCCATCTTCGCATTGGCGTTCAGCAGCGCCGGCTTGGCCTGCGCCTTGGCACCCACCTTGGCATCCACCGATGCCACCGGCTTGGTGATCGGCGCCGGCGCGGTCTTCTCGATTCCGGCGGCCATCGCGGGGGCGGCCAACATCGACGCGACGATCAGAGCGGCGGACAATTTCTTCAGCATGGTCGTCTCCTGTGCAAGATCACGAAGCTGACCGGTCGGGCTGGCCGGGCGTTTCTTCATGCCCCCACCCTAGGGAACGCGAGCTGAACCGGTTCTGAAGGCGCCAGTCGGACTTCGTTCATCTGCATGACATCTTCGTCACCTGCCGGTGAATGGCCGGGAATGATGGGTCGCTACCGGTGTTTTCAACCCAAGGCTTTCGTGGCAGACTATTGCCGCTGGGAAACAGGGAGCGCTTGCATGACCCGAACTGTGATCAAGCTGACGACGCTGGCAATGTTTTCGTTGGCGGTGGTGGCAGCGCCTTTGTCCACGGTGTTCGCCGCGGGCGGCGACACGCCCTCCTCGCCGCCGGCTTCCGACGGCAAGACCAAGGACAAGAAGAAAGGCGCCGAGAACAGCCCGCGCCTTGAGGATACCGCCTTCCTCAACGGCTACCGTGCCGCCTACGCCACGGTCTACGACAGAAACGACTACGCCACCGCGATCGCGCAGCTCAAGGCGCTCGGCCATGACGAGCGCGCCGACGTCGCCAACCTGATCGGCTATTCCTATCGCAAGCTCGGCGACTACAAGGTCTCGCAGATCTGGTACGAGCGCGCGCTGAAGGCCGATCCCGCCCATGTCCGCACCTGGCAGTATTACGGACTGTGGCAGGTCGAACAGGGCAACCGCGACCAGGCGCAATATCACCTCAACAGAATCGCCGCGCTCGCCGGCAAGGATTCGCCGGAGTACAAGTCACTGTCGGCCGCACTGGAAAAGCCGCCCGGCACGGGCCTGACCTACTGATCGTTGCAACCCGCATGGAACCGGCGCATCCTTGGACGCGCCGGTTTTTTATTGCCTGCAAGATCCCCGCCGCGACCTGCCCGATAGCGGTTTCCCGACTGATGGAGTGACACCCGATGGATCGCTGGATGAAACCAGCGCTCGACTACGTCGAGAGCTGGCTCGAATTTCAGATGCGCACGTCGCAGCAGCCCGGCGCTCTGGTCGCAATCGCGCATCGCGGCGAGATCGTCACGGAATATGCGTTCGGCCACGCCAATCTTGCGACCGGCGAAAGACTGACACCGCGCCATCGCTTCCGGATCGCATCGCATTCCAAGAGCTTCACCGCCGCCGGCCTGATGAAGCTGCGCGAACACGGCAAATTGCGGCTCGACGATCCCGTCGGCCAGTATGTGAAGGGCCTGCACCCGCAAGTCGCAGCGACCACCCTCGCGCAGATCCTGTCGCACAGCGCTGGCCTCACGCGCGACGGCGCCGACGCCGGGCAATTCATCGACAGCCGCGCCTATCTGAACACAACTGAACTGCTCGCCGATCTGCGTTCGCCGCTCGCCATCGAGCCCGGCTCGCGGCTGAAGTATTCCAACCACGGCTTTGGTTTGCTCGGGCTGGTCATCGAGACGGTCACCGGCGAACCCTATCGCAGCTGGATCCAACGCGAGATCGTCGATGCCGTGGTATTGCGCGACACCGCGCCCGACATGCCGCTGGCGAAGGCGACTCCATTCGCACAGGGCCATACGCCGCGGCTGCCGCTCGACCGCCGCCTCGTCATTCCCGGCGAAACGGCGTGCAACGCCCTGACGGCCGCAGCGGGATTTGTCAGCACCGCCGCGGACGTCGCGCGATTCTTCGCGCAACTGGCGCCCAACGCCAAACGCAGCGTGCTGTCAGCCGCCAGTCGCCGCGAGATGACGCGGCGGCTGTGGCGCAATCCGCATGCCGCCATCGAGAGCTATTACGGTCTGGGCATCATGAGCGGCACCACAGCGGGCTGGGACTGGTTCGGTCACACCGGCGGACTGCACGGTTATATCTCGCGCACCGCCGTCATTCCCGCCTGCGACCTAACCATCAGCATCTTCACCAATGCCAGCGACGGGCTGGCCGGGTTCTGGGTCGATGGCGCGATGCATATCCTGCGCGCCTTTGCGACGCACGGCGCGCCACAGCGACGGGTCCGCGACTGGACCGGACGCTGGTGGACGTCATGGAGCGCCTTCGATCTCGTGCCGATCGGCGACCGGGTGCTGGTCGCGCTGCCGCAGGCGCTCAATCCCTTCATGGACGCCGCCGAACTCACGGTGAGCGGCCGGGACAAGGGCGTGATTTCCGCCGCGGCGGGCTATGCCAGCTATGGCGAGGCGGTCCGGCGGGTGCGAAGTCCGGCCGGCAAGGTCACCGAGGTCTGGCTCGCCGGTAGCAAACTGCAGTCGGAGAAGGCGGTTACAGCGGTGCTGGAGCGCAAATACGGAGCAGCCCGGCGCCGGTCGCCCCGTTAACGATGCGGGGCTCCCCCGTCCACCCATCCCACAGAACTGCTAAGCTCGGCTCGACAAGTACCGGTAACGCCGCTAGACGACGCCCGCGCCATCGTCCCGGTGCACGAGCTGCCGCAGAGGCCCGCGATTCATGACCCCGCCTGCCCGACACGACCGGATCTCCTTTGTCGCCGGCCCCAGCGCCGAGGCGCAGGACGCGCTGGCGCAGCTTGCCGCGCGATACGGCAATGCCGAGCCCGACAACGCCGACGTCATCGTGGCGCTTGGCGGCGACGGGCTGATGCTGAAGACGCTGCACGACTACATGCGCACGGATATTCCGATCTACGGCATGCACCGCGGCACCGTTGGCTTCCTGATGAACGAGTTCAGCACGGTTGACCTGCACTCCCGTCTCGATGCCTCGCGCGACACCGTGATCCATCCGCTCCTGATGCGCGCCACCGACGTGCATGGCGAGGTCCACGTCCACCACGCCATCAACGAGGTCTCGCTGTTTCGCCAGACCCACCAGGCGGCACGGTTGCGCATCCTGATCGACGAGCGCGAGCGGATGTCGGAGCTGATCGCCGACGGCATCATGGTGGCAACGCCGGCCGGCTCCACCGCCTATAACCTCTCCGCACAGGGACCGATCCTGCCGATCAACGCCGCTTTGCTGGCGCTGACGCCGATCAGCGCGTTCCGGCCGCGGCGCTGGCGCGGCGCGCTGCTGCCGAACACCGCCTTCGTGGTGATCGAGGTGCTCGAAGGCGACAAGCGCCCGGTAGCCGCCGTCGCCGACCATGACGAGGCCCGCGACGTCCGCCGCGTCGAGATCATCTCCGACAAGACCATCTCGATGCGCATGCTGTTCGACCCCGGACACAGCCTCGAGGAACGGATCCTGAGCGAACAGTTCGGATATTGAGGGGCAACGGCGCCTTCAACCATTCGTTAAGCACGGCGGCATATAGTTAACGACAGGTATACCAGCCTTCGCTCCGTCTGGCCGCATCATGTTTCGCATCGACTTCAACAAGCTGCGCTTCCTTGTCTGCGACGACAATCCGCACATGCGTCGGATTCTGCGTACGCTGTTGCATTCGTTCGGCGCGCGCGAAGTCTACGAGGCCGAGGACGGCGCCACCGCGCTGGAAATGTACAGCCACTACGCCCCCGACATTGTCATCACCGACTGGTCGATGCCGATCTTCGACGGACTCGAACTGGCGCAGATGATCCGGCAGCCGGAATCCAAGGGCAACCCCTATGCGCCGATCATCATGCTGACCGGACATTCCGAGAAGCGCCGTGTCACGGTCGCGCGCGATGCCGGGGTCACCGAATTTCTCGCCAAGCCGATTTCGGCCAAGGGCCTCTATCTGCGCATCATGAGTGTGGTCGCGCATCCCCGCCCCTTCATCAAGACCAAGAACTATTTCGGGCCGGATCGCCGCCGCAACACCACCGTCGCCTATATCGGTCCGGAGCGCCGCAATGGCGGCGAGGCCGAAGTGCTGCAGCAGCCGTCGCTGATGGATAAAGCGCGCGTGGCCAGCTGATGCGGGCCTCGCTGGAGAAGCTGAAGATGTCGCGGGACAAAACGCAGGCGCCGAAGGTCGAGGCCTTTGCCGATCATCACATTATCACGCCGCCGAACAGCTTGCGCCGCGCCATCCGTCGCGTCGTGGACCGCGAACTCGACGACCCCGTCGCGCGCGCCGAACAGGCGCTGGCAGGATTGTCCGGCGAGTTCAAGACCTGGATGCGCAGCGAATGCGACCGCCTCGCCGAAGCGCATGAAGCGGTGGTCCGCGACGGCTTCACGGCGCAGACCCGCGACGAGCTGTTTCGCGCAGCACACGACATCAAGGGCGACGCCTCGACCTTCGGCTTCCCGACCGCAGGGGCCGCGGCCGAAAGCCTGTGCCGGATCATCGAGCACGCCCCCGATCTCGACCTGGTGCCGGCCGAATTGATCCGGCACCACATCGACGCCATCCAGGCGATCGTGCGCGAGCACAACACCATCGAGAAAGCCGGCGTCGCCACCGCGCTCAGCCACAAGCTGCGCAATGTCGCGGACGAGTATCTGATGCATGTGAACAAGGATCGCCCGGATCACCTGGAAGCGATCGCCGCTCCGAGCCTCGTGCCGGCGGATTAGTCCTCTTCAAACTTCATAGAGTTGTCATGCCCATGCGGGCCAATCGGCGCGCCTGAGGGCGTGAGCAGTCGCGAAATGGCTGTGCCGGGCTGGTCGTCGTGAAAGCCTACGCCGCCATCAGCTCGCGGTGGAATGGCGCCATCGCCAGTTCCATCGCCAACTCGTCGCAGAATACGCGGGCTTCCTCGCGCGCGGATTCGGTGGCGAAGCGGCGTAGCAGGATCAGCAGCGGCTCGGAGGCCGCCTCGTCCGTCTCGCAGATCGTCAGCACCCGCTCGACCATGCGGCGACGCAGCCGGACCGCGCCGCCGACGCTGCTGATGAAGCCAACTTCATTGCGCGCTTCCAGGGCGGCGCGGAACGCAGGATATGTCGATTCCGGCAGGCCGGCGCGCGCCAGAAGCGCGTTCAGGCTGCTGCTCGGGCCGTCATAGACGATACCGGAGACACGGCCGAGCGGCACGCCGGACAATTCCGCCAGCGCCTGCTCGAACAGATCCATATTGCCGGACAACAGCGCGCGCAGGATCAGCCCCACGGTAAGCTGGCCGGCCTGGCGCAGATGACGCACGAGGTCGCGCATCTCGTCGCCGCGCGAGCGCGAGGCGATGTTGACCGTGGATCGCGCCATCGCCTCGTCCGCGACGCGGCCTGCGCGGTCGGCGGACAGCCAGTTGCGCGCCACCACGAAGCGAGTCAGCGTTTCGGAAAGCTTGGCGACCAGCGCCAGCCGCGTAGCCGCCGGCAGGTCTTCCAGCACCAGCATGGATTCGCGGATCGCGGCGAGATGGCCGTGACGCTCGACGATGCGGTCCCAGGAAAACGCCGCCATCTCGGCGTAGGGATTTTCGATCAGCTCCAGTGCTGCAGCGGCAGAGCCGACTTCGGCGATTGCCGCGCAGACCGATGCGGGAAGCGTGACGCGGCGCGCCACGGCGCATTGCAATTCGCTGTCGCCGGTGGCGACGATGTCGACCAGATCGGCGTCGATCAGCAGCGGGGAATGTTCGAGAACCGGAAGCGCCACGCAGGACTGGTCGACCGACAGCGCCTGCACGATGGAAGCGGGCGCCGACGGCGCGCGGGCGAACACTTCGGACATCGCCTGCCGCACCAGCGGCGAGGGATCGTCGAGCAGCATCAACAGCGCGCCTTCGGCGGCGGCTCGGTCGTCCTCCGACAGATCGGAGAAGATCCAGGCCCGTGCGAGGGAGCGCGTCGCTTCCGCGCGGTCGCTGGCGGGAGCGGTACGAACCCAACTGATGAACTGCCGAACGATCATGGTCCTGCCGGCTTACGCAACGCGTTCGACACCGGAACGCGATGCCACTGTCAGACAAAATAAACCACGTCACTTAACAAAGGGTTCACCATAAACGCCTGCGTTTGTTGAGGTTTTGTTAAGGATGCCCCGATGGTTGGATTGCGGGGATGTGTAGCCCGGTTGAGCGAAGCGATATCCGGGAAGGACACAGGGCAATCGCGCGGACACGATTTAGAGTGGTGATATCAAAACCCGGATATCGCTTCGCTCATCAGGGCTACGATCACACGATGTCGTTAGTTGCTGAACGTGCCCGAGCGATCGCTGAACAGATCGAGCGGACGCGGCGTGCCGACTTCCGGCGCTTTCGGCAGCGACACGGAGGTCGGCGAGCCGACCGAGGTCAGCGAACCGTTGTTGCCCCACAATTCCTGCACGGCTGTGGAGATCGGCTGCGAGCGATCGCCGGCCTGAAACAGCGTGCGGAAGATCGGGCCATCCTGCTTGGCGGTGGTCGTTGTCGTGGAAGCATCCGGCGCGAAACTCGCCACTTGCGCGTTGCGGACATCGGGGAAGCTGGAGAGGTAGGCCGCGTTGTCGATCGGCGGGGCGGCGGTCGCCATCGCGCTACCGACGGCCGTAGCGCTGCCGGTGACGCCCTCGGTGCCGAGCGCCGTGCGGGTCGCCGGCGAACTGGCGGCTGCGGCATAGCGCGTCGAGAGCACCGAATAGACATCGGCGACGCTGCGCGCGCGACCGCCCTGATCGTAGAAGATCGACTGGTTGGCCGCCGCGGCATTCGGAAACAGCGCGGCGCCCGAAGCGGTCGGGTTGTTTTCGGCTGACGTGATCAGCTTGGTGGCGCCGCCGACGCCCATGAAATGCGCCATGTAGAGTTCGGCGTCGGTCGGGCGGCGGCCGATCGCGCCGGTCAGCTTGAAGCTGTTGGACTGCGTCAGCACGCCGGCCATCGCCGAACTCGCGACGGGGTCGTCGCGCAACTTCAGGATCTCTTCCTTGGCAGAGGGGTCGTTGACCGAGTAGCTGCCGGAATCGGACTTGCTGATGGCGTCGGAAAATTTGCCGTAGCCAAGCTGGGAGCCCGCTTCCTTGACGGTCCCGAGCCAGGTCTGGTCGATGAACTGGAACAGGCCCTTGGCGGAGGACGTCGAGGCCGTCGCCTGCGGATTGAGGTTGGATTCCATCTTGGCGGTGGACAGCAGATATTCGAAGCTGGTGCCGGTGGTCGCGGCAGCGTTCTTGATCGCGCCGGTGACCCGGCTGCGCGTCGCTTCAATTGCTGTTGTAATGCTGGTCGATTCGACCGCCATGTCGTGCTGCCCCGGGCGCCGTCAGCGGCATCAAGCTGCGGCCACCATCGCGCCAACGTGGTTAATGGCTGGTTAACAGCAATGAAACGTCACGAACCCCGACGATACACTTCGGCCGGATCGAACAATTTTTCCGCATCGACGAACGTGACCTTCGCTGCGCCGTCTTCGCCTTTGGTGATCGCGCGGTAGAAGCAGGAACGGCGGCCGGTGTGGCAGGCCGCACCACCTTGCTGCTCGACGCGAATCCAGATCGCGTCCTGATCGCAGTCCATCCGCATCTCGACCACGCGCTGCACCTTGCCGGAGCTCTCGCCCTTGCGCCACAGCGCCTGGCGCGAGCGGCTGTAGTACCAGGCGTCGCCGGTCTCGATGGTCTTGCGGATCGCCTCTTCGTTCATATGCGCGACCATCAGCACGTCGCCGTTGCCGGCGTCGGTGGCGACGCAGGTGACGAGGCCGGCCGCGTCGAATTTCGGACGCAGCGCGAGGCTCTCTTCGAGGTCGTGATTGTGGGACACTGCGTTCTTCCAGATAAAATGATGCTTACAACGAACGAGGCGGCGGCAATCCCCTCGCCCATTACGCGAAGCAAAGCTTCGCTGGGCGCGGTTAAGTCCGTGCGCGCATCAGCGCGAGGGCATGTTGATCATCGACATGAAGCGCGCCTGCTCGACCGGGTTGTCGCGGAAGTTGCCGGTGAAGCGCGTGGTGAAGGTGCGCGAGCCTTCCTTGCGGATGCCGCGCGCCGACATGCAGGTATGCTCGGCCTCGACCATCACGGCGACGCCGCGCGGCTTCAACACCTCGTCGACGGCGGCAGCAAGCTGCGCCGTCAGATGTTCCTGGGTCTGCAGGCGGTGGCCGAAAATATCGACCAGCCGCGCCAGCTTCGACAGGCCGACGACACGCTCGACGGGTGTGTAGGCGATATGCGCCTTGCCGTAGAACGGCATCATGTGATGCTCGCAATGCGAGGTGAAATTCATGTCGCGGATCAGCACGAAATCGTCATAGCCGGCAGTCTCGCCGAAGGTGCGGTTCAGCACCTCTGCGGGGCACTGGTGGTAGCCTTGGAATAACTCGTCATAGGCCTCGACGACGCGGCGCGGCGTATCCAGCAGGCCTTCGCGCCGCGGATTCTCGCCGATATAGGCCAGCAGCGTCTGTACCGCCTGCTCAGCCTCGCCACGCGACGGCCGCGCCTGGTCTGGATGCACGGCGGCGGCCAGGAATTCGGCGGGATCCAGTTCTGCCGGCCGGAAGTCCTGCGATTTGCCGTCGGGGGATTTGCCGCGCAGCGGCTTGATGATTGCGTCCATCTTAACTCCGTTCGACCGACCCCCTTGGGAGGCCGGAGTGTCACCGGGCAGACGGGACGGCAATGCCGCCAGAACGCCTGAGTCCGTACGAGAATAACACCAGCAGGCCGGAATTGAATTCTCAAATTCCGGCGTTCTGGCGAAGGCCCGGCATTCTCATGACGTGCCTGTCCCCCTATATAGGGTTCAGCGCCCCGGCCGCCAAGGCGGCACCGGTGGGAGAGTTAAGGTTTGAGCCGATGCTGAATGACATCTACAACAAGCGCATCATTGAACTGGCCGGCAATATACCGCGACTGGGCCGCCTGCCCCATCCGGACGCCAGCGCCACCGCGCATTCCAAATTGTGCGGCTCGACCGTGAAGATCGACCTCACGATGGATGGCCCGGTGGTCACCGATTTCGCCCATGACGTGAAAGCCTGCGCGCTCGGCCAGGCGTCGTCCTCGATCATGGCGAGCCATGTCGTCGGCTCGACCGCCGGGGAACTGCGCGCGCTGCGCGAGACAGTGCGCAAAATGTTGAAGGAAAACGGCGCGCCGCCGGACGGTAAATGGGCCGACATCGCCTTGCTCGAACCGGTGCGCGACTACAAGGCGCGCCACGCCTCGACGCTACTCACATTTGACGCGGTGGTCGATGCGATCGGGCAGGTCGAGGCCAAAACCGGCAACACAGCTCCGGCCGCCTGATCTCTGCCCGCCCTGCGCGGCGAGAGATGACCGCCGGTTACTTCGCCGGCGACCCCACTGCACCGCCGGTCGGTCCCGAAGCTTCGGCGGTCTTGGTTGCTTTCGGCATCGCCAAGGGCGGCATCGACGACGCCACGGGCACCTTTTCTTCAATCATGCTGACGAACCGATCCTGCACCGTCTTCGGCGGCAGCGAGGCCATCGGCACATCGGGCTTGGCGGCAGGCAACACGGCCGCCACATCATGCGTCGTGACCAGATGGGTCGTCAGCAATTCCTCCGCCGACAACTCATGCAGGTCTTCCCACGGCGGCACGTTGAGCGACAGCAACAGCAGGTCCCCCGCGCCACCCATGTCGAATGTGTACTTCGCCAGACGCCCAATATCGCGCTCGACGATCATCAGGTCCTGCGCGGTATAGGTCGCGGCGCGCGGATCGTCGGCACGATCGCCCATCCAGATCTGGTGCACCCGGACATGGGCCTCGTCCGGCACGAAGCGCGTCTTGCCAGCGAGCAGCAGGAAGACGCACATCGATTCGCAATAGGCCTGCGGCGCCACCGCCGGCTTCAGGCCAGATGCAGCCTGCAATTCGATCGTGGTGCCGACCGTCGTCAGCAAGCCCATCTTGCGCCAGCGCTTGCCGAGCGTGATGGCGTCGTTGACCGAGCCGCCACTGGAATCCAGCACGACGGTGGTGCCGGCCAGTTCCCGGTCGCGCGCGAATTCGTCGAAATCCTTGACGGTATCGCCGGTGACGACGCCGACCGCGCCGACCCAGCCGCGACAGTTCGGCTCGCAGGCGATCCAGGTGAAGCGCATCGGCATCTTGCGTTCTTCGAGGAAACTCGCGGCGTAGGCGGGGACGCCGATCGAGGCCATCAGGCCTGGAAGAGCGATGCAAAAGGCTGCGGCGCGAAACAGCGCCAGACGGCCTGAGCGAAACGACTCCACGGGTCTCAAATCGGTTCCTTCCCTGCGCTCAACCGAGCAACGGTACGGGCCCCCAAACAACACCGACGATTCTGTCACGTCAGCGTTATGTAAAAACCTATCCACTTCCTTACTTGCGTCCAGTTCAAATGCTGCACCGCGAACGAAAGTCTGGCAGGTGTGTCCTGCTTGCATAACCCACAGGGTTCCATGCCGATCAACCGTGCAAAACCCGTCCGATCTGGTAGCAATCCGCCCATGAAACATTCAACGGAGTGCGCGCATTGCGCCGGTACTATCCAACGCTTGCCGCGCAATGCCGGCCGAGGCGCGATCTGGATCTATCGGCACACTTTGTCGCCACTAGTCGGCTACCACTGTCGCCACCTGCCGACCTGCTCGGTCTATGGCGACGAGGCGATTGGTCGGTTCGGGCTGTGGGCGGGCGGCTGGATGACCCTTGCGCGGCTGCTGCGCTGCCAGCCGTGGGGCACCTCGGGCATCGACAATGTACCTTTGCAGGCGCCCGCCGGTGCACGCTGGTATCTGCCGTGGCGCTTCGCGCGCTGGCGCGGCGTGCACGATGTGCGCGACTGACGGCAACCGTCACAGATCAGCGCTGCGCCGTCGCCACCATCCCGCGGCTGAGGAGGACGGCGATCAGCGCCAGCGTCAGGAAGCCCATCGCGACAAAACCTGCGGCGTGGAAGTGGCCTCCTGCAAACAGCAGTCCGCCAATCGCCGAGCCGATCGCCTGACCGATATAGAGCACTGAAGTATTCAATGACACCGATGCGCTCGCCGCCGAGGGCGCGGCGCCGACCAGCCGCACCTGCTGCATCGAATTGGTGGCGCCGAATCCCGTTCCCCAGATCGCCACACCAACCGCCATCACCGGCAACGCACCGGCGCCGAACGACCATACCGTCATGCCGCCGAGCACCAGCACCGTCGCCAGCAATGACGTGTTGAGCGCACCCCAGCCGTCGACGATACGGGTGGCGGTCATGATGCCGACCAGTCCGCTCAGGCCATAGATCGCAAAGATCACGCTGGCGCCGTTGGGGCCCGCCCCGGTCAACTGCCCGAGCAGTGGCGCAAGAAAGGTGAAGATCACGAACTGTCCCGAGATCTGCAAGGTCGTGACCAGCAGCAGCAGCACGACGAGGCGGTTTCGGGCCAGATCGATCCAGGTCTTGAGATCGACCGGCGTGCCGTACAGGCCGCGCGGCAGCCGCCACGCCAGCAGCAGCAGACTGAGGCAGCTCAGCGCACCGATGCCGCTATACACCTCGCGCCAGCCGTAGCGGCTGGCGATGAAGGTGACCAACGGCAGGCCGACGGCGGCGGCCAGCGTCCAGCCGAGAAAGACATAGGCGATGCTGCCGCCGCGCTTTTCCAGCGGCACGATCAAGGCCACGGTGCCGGCGGCCTGCGGCGTGTACAGCGCGGCCACCGCCGCCATCAGCAGCCGGATCAGAAGCAGCGCGGCATAATTCGGCGCAAAGGCCGAAGCGAAATTGGCCGCAGCGACCACCGCCACCGCGCCCATCAGCAAATGTCGCCGCTCCATCCGGCTGGTCAGCCATGCCGTGACGGGCGAGCCGATGCACAGCACGATCGCGCCGAAGGTGATCAGCAGCCCGGCGTCGCGGATGGTGACGCCGAGCCCGGACGACAACTCCCCCAGCATCGCCGTCGGCGCCAGCAAGGCAATGCCGGTGACGAAATTGCCGATCATCAGGGCGGTGGGGGCGTAGGGGCGAATTCCGCGCGCGGCAGCCGTTTCATTGTCCATGCATCCGCATGTAGATCAAATCCGGTTTGAAACAAAGCCGGTAAAACCATCCACTCGCCGGTGCGCCCGGCCTGGTCACCAGACCCCCTCCGAAAATCCGCCGGCCGAGATTGCGGGTTCAGTGGTTGGGGTGCACATGAAAACAATTTTAGATTGAAAAATCAGGCAGGACGTCATGGCAGCAGCGAAGCAGAAACTCCGCCGTTACATCATCATGAGCGCCGACTCTTTTTTGAATCCGGTACTGTTCAACAACGCATTTCGGCCCAGCACCAATCTGGTCGCGCGGGCCGAAGCGGCTATTGCAAAGCCGCAGATGAAGGTGCTCGATTCCATTCACGAGAATGGACCGAAGCTCGTCGAAATGCCGGCCGAGGGCGAACTCAACCTGCGGCTCAGCATGCCCGGCGTCAAAATCGTGCCGGAAGTATTCTACCAACGCCAGTGGGTGCGTTTCCAGATTATGAAACGCCGACAACGAAAAACACCATCGCCAAAAGTTCAGCGCGGAAATCCTCGACCAGCAGCCGCATATGCTGCTGGTCACCGGAGCCAAGAAGAAAATCAGCAAGGCGGTAGACGACGCCGAAGGCTGGAGCGTAACGGGGGAGACTTTGACCTCGCCTCCGAGCACGCGCGAAACAATCAGCAAGGCGCCCTCAAAGTAACCGGAGCTTCCTCGTCGTGCGGACGCTTGGCGGCGTCCGCCATGATTGCGTTGTTATCGCGCAGCGTTTATCAAGCGTCTCCCCATTCCGCTTACCTGCGCTCGTACGCAGGAGTGAGCCACAGGAGATGACCATGCCAGACAGCCAGACGCCCGCCTCCGGTTTCCAGTTCGGGCTCGCCAATCTGACGCCGCCCCCGCCGCCCGCCGACATCGTCATTGTCACTTTCCCCGACGGCAAGATGCGCGAATATCCGCGCGGCACCACCGGGCTCGAGATCGCCAAGGGCATCTCGCCCTCGCTGGCCAAGCGCACCGTCGCCATGGCGCTGGATGGCGTCGTCACCGACCTCTCCGACCCCATCGAACAGAATGCCGGCATCGACTTCGTCAACCGCGACGACCCGCGCGCGCTGGAGCTGATCCGGCATGACGCGGCGCACGTGCTGGCGGAAGCCGTGCAGGCGTTGTGGCCGGGCACCCAGGTAACCATCGGTCCGGTGATCGAGAACGGATTCTACTACGACTTCTTCCGCAACGAGCCGTTCTCGCTGGAGGACTTTGCCGCGATCGAAAAGAAGATGCGCGAGATCGTGCAGCGCGACAAACCGTTCACCAAGGAAATCTGGACGCGCGACGACATCAAGCAAGTGTTCTCGGACAACGGCGAGATGTTCAAGGTTGAGCTGGTGGATGCGATCCCGGCCGACCAGACCATCAAGGTGTACAAACAAGGCGACTGGTTCGACCTCTGCCGCGGCCCGCATATGACCTCGGTCGGCAAGGTCGGCAACGCCTTCAAGCTGATGAAGGTGGCCGGCGCCTACTGGCGCGGCGACAGCAACAACCCGATGCTGACGCGCATCTACGGCACCGCCTTCGCCAAGCAGGAAGACCTTGACGCCTATCTGCACCAGATCGAGGAAGCCGAGAAGCGCGACCACCGCAAGCTCGGCCGCGAACTCGACCTGTTCCACTTCCAGGAAGAAGGCCCCGGCGTCGTGTTCTGGCACGCCAAGGGCTGGACCATCTTCCAGGCGCTGATCGCCTATATGCGTCGCCGCCTGGCCGGCGACTACAGCGAAGTCAACGCACCGCAGATCCTCGACAAGTCGCTGTGGGAGACCTCCGGCCACTGGGAGTGGGACCGCGAGAATATGTTCGCCGCGCAATCCGCCGGTGATGAAGCCGAAGACAAGCGCTGGTTCGCGCTGAAGCCGATGAACTGCCCCGGCCATGTGCAGATCTTCAAGCACGGGCTGAAGAGCTATCGCGATCTGCCGTGGCGGATCGCGGAGTTCGGCGTGGTGCATCGCTACGAGCCGTCCGGCGCCATGCATGGACTGATGCGCGTGCGCGGCTTCACCCAGGACGACGCGCACGTGTTCTGCACCGAGGCGCAACTCGCCGACGAGTGTTTGAAGATCAACGATCTCATCCTGTCGACTTATTCCGACTTCGGCTTCGGCGACATCGTGGTGAAGCTCTCGACACGCCCCGAAAAGCGCGTCGGCACCGACGAGATGTGGGACCACGCCGAACGCGTGATGGCCACCGTGCTGTCGATGATCGAGAGCCAGTCCGGCGGCCGCATCAAGACCGAGATCAGCCCCGGCGAAGGCGCGTTCTACGGGCCGAAGTTCGAATACGTGCTGCGCGACGCCATCGGCCGCGACTGGCAGTGCGGCACCACGCAGGTCGACTTCAACCTGCCGGAACGCTTCGGCGCGTTCTACATCGACGCCGACGGTTCAAAGAAAGCGCCAGTGATGGTGCACCGCGCGATCTGCGGTTCGATGGAGCGCTTCATCGGCATCCTGATCGAGCATTTCGCCGGCAACTTCCCGCTGTGGCTGTCGCCGACCCAGATCGTCGTCACCACCATCACGTCGGATGGCGATGAGTATGCCAAGGTGGTCGCCGCTGCCGCGCGGCGCGCCGGGTTGCGCGTCGAACTCGACCTGCGCAACGAGAAGATCAACTACAAGGTCCGCGAACATTCGCTGATGAAGATCCCGGCGCTGCTGGTGGTCGGCAAGAAGGAAGCCGAAAGCCAGTCCGTCTCGATCCGCCGCCTTGGCAGCGAGAAGCAGACCGTGATGTCGCTGACCGACGCGCTGGCGTCACTGGTCGAGGAAGCGACGCCGCCGGACGTCAAGCGGGCAAGGACGGAAACGTGATGGCCAGAACACCGGACCACGACGAGCAGGAACTGCCAGCCTACCCGATCCTGGCGTATCAGTTGATCCCCGATCCGAACCGCCCGGACGTGGTGGCGCTGGCGTTCGAGACCGATCGCGGCCACAGCCTGTATCTGGCGACGCGCGAGATCCTCGAGGATCTCGCCAAGGATCTGCTCGACCGCGCGGCCAAGATGCCTGAGAAGCCCGCACGCTGAACCGATCACACGATCGCGCGGTCATAATCCGTCTAAACGATCACGGCCCGCCTCGTGGCGGGCCGTTTCGCGTGGTAGCGATATAACAATCCCATTGCCGAAGAGATCGCCGTGACCGACACCATCGAATTCCTGAAGACCCGCCGTTCCGTCAAGCCGCGCGAGATGAGCGGCCCCGGCCCCTCGCCTGCCGAGCTCGACACCATCCTGACGATCGGCGCGCGGGTGCCGGATCACGGCAAACTGGCGCCATGGCGTTTCATCGTGTTCGAGGGCGACGCCCGACTGCGCGCCGGCGAGGTCATCGCCGCGGTGTACGCGCACAACAATCCGGATGCGCCGGCCGCGGATATCGAGGCCGAAAAGGCCCGGCTGATGGAAGCGCCGCTGGTGATCGGCGTGGTCAGCACGATCAAGCCGCATCCCAAGGTGCCGCCGTGGGAGCAGGAACTGTCCGCCGGCGCGAGCTGCATGAACATCGTCAGCGCCGCCACCGCGCTCGGCTACGGCGCCAACTGGCTGACCGGCTGGTACGCGTTCGACCGGGGCGTGCTGGACGGTTTCGGGCTTGCCGCCAACGAGAAGATCGCCGGCTTCATCCACATCGGCAAGCCGACCAAGCCGAACGACGACCGCCCGCGCCCGGCGCTCGCCGAGCTCGTGACGCGGTTCTGACTCACGCGGCTTCCTCAATAGCCTTGTGGCCGAAATCCGCCAGCCGTTGCGCGATCTCAAACGGCTCAAATTCGCCGGATGATCAGGGCGCGTTGTGAACTGCGATGACGACACAACATCTTTGTGACAACCAGTGCATGCGAACGAACCTCGACCGCTCGCCTGCCGCGGCCAGCGGTTTTCCCCTCGTCTGATCTAGAGCAGGCATATTGGAGACTGATATGGACAAGGCGACGCGCGGCTGGATCCACGGCTTTCTGGGCATGCTGATTTTCAGCGGCTCGCTACCGGCGACGCGGGTGGCCGTCATGGATTTTGATCCGGTATTCCTGACCGTCGCACGCGCCGTTATTGCCGGGGTTATTGGTTTGGCCTTGCTGCTGATGTTTCGCGAGAAGCGTCCGGCGCCTGGCGATCTCACCTCGCTAGTCATCGTCTCGTTCGGGGTCGTCATCGGTTTTCCACTCCTGACCGCGCTGGCACTGGAACACATCACCTCGGCCCGTTCTGTTGTGTTCATCGGGCTGTTACCGCTGGCGACGGCGATTTTTGGCGTGATACGCGGTGGAGAGCGTCCCGGTGCCGCGTTCTGGCTTTTTTCGTGTATCGGCAGTGCGCTGGTTGCCGGATACGCCCTGTCTCAGGGCATTGCAGCGGTATCCGCGGGTGATCTGCTGATGATGGCAGCTGTTATCGTTTGCGGCCTCGGCTATGCCGAAGGGGCCAAGCTGTCGCGCACGCTGGGCGGCTGGCAAGTCATTTCATGGGCGCTGGTTCTGTCGCTCCCCGTCACCGTGACGCTCACGTTCTGGATGCAGCCGGCCTCGTTCACAGGGGTCGGTCAAAACGCCTGGATCGGTCTGGCTTATGTTTCACTATTCAGCATGCTGATCGGGTTTGTGTTCTGGTATCGCGGACTGGCGCTGGGTGGCATAGCCACCGTCGGACAGTTGCAATTGTTGCAACCCTTCTTCAGCCTCGTCCTCGCTGCAACGCTGTTGCATGAACAGGTCAGTCCCATGATGATTGTTGTGACGCTCGCGGTGGTGGCCTGCGTCGCCGGCGCGAAGAAGTTCGCGAAATAAAACAACTTGCGCCAAGTGGCTGACCGGCTGGCACGCCTTCGACCGCGACGTGATGGACGGCCTCGGCCTCGCCGCAAATGAGAAGATCGCCGGCTTCATCCATATCGGCACGCCGACCAAAGCGAGCGAGGGACCGCCCTCGCCCCGCGCTCGCCTAGCTGGTGACGCGGTTCTGATTGTCATTCAGGGGCGAGAGCAGCGACAGCTGCGAGCGAACCCGGAATCCAGAGATGCCTTGACATATCGGGGTTCCGGGTTCGCTCGCGCTCCGCGCTCACGCCCCTGAATGACAGCCTGTTGCACTACGCCGCCTGCGACGCCCGCGCGCCGAACTTGCGCAGCAGTTCCTCGACCTCGGATGCCGGCCGCGCGGCGCTGAACAGAAAGCCCTGCACCTCGTTGCAGCCCTCGGCGCGCAGCCAGTCGAGCTGATCGATCGTCTCCACGCCCTCCGCGGTCGTGGTGATGTTCAGGCTGCGGCCGAGGCCGGAGATCGCGCGCACGATGGCGACGCAATCGGGACGTCCGACCAGATCCTTGACGAAGGAACGGTCGATCTTGATCTTGTCGAACGGAAAGCTGCGGAGATAGCTGAGGCTGGAATAGCCGGTGCCGAAATCGTCCATCGAGATACGGACGCCGAGCGCGCGCAGCTGATGCAGTACCGCGATATTGGATTCGGTCTCGGCCAAGAACAGCGATTCGGTGATCTCCAGCTCCAGCCGCAACGGCGACAGTCCGGAATAGGCCAGAGCGGCGACCACCACTTGCACCAGATTGCGGTTGCGAAACTGAACCGGCGACAGGTTGACGGCGATCTTGATATCATCCGGCCACTTCACCGCCTCTGCGCAGGCCTTTCGCAACACCCATTCGCCCAGCGTGACGATCAGACCGATGTCCTCGGCGACGGGGATGAAATCGGCGGGCGAGATCATGCCCTTGTCGGGATGCCGCCAGCGCAGCAACGCCTCGAAGCCGGTGATACGGTCGGCGGCCAGATCGACCAGCGGCTGATAATGCAGCTCGAATTCGCCGTTGGCAAAGGCGCGGCGCAGGTCCATCTCCATGTCGCGCCGCTTCTGCGCCTGGCGGTCCATCTCGCGCTCGAAGAAACGATGCACGCCGCCGCCTTCTGATTTGGCGCGGTACAACGCCATATCGGCGTTACGCATCAGTTCCTCGCTGCTGTCGCCATCGCCAGGCGACATGGCGATGCCGATGCTGGCGCCGATCACCACCTCGATGCCGTCCATATCGTAGGGCACACTGAGAATATCGATCAGGCGCGCCGCGAAATCATTGGTCTCGTTCGGCGAGACGTCCGCCGCCAGCACGACGGCGAATTCGTCGCCGCCGAGCCGAGCCACCAGATTGTTGCCGCGCACCTCGGCGCGCATCCGGCCGGCGACCATCTTCAGCAGCCGATCGCCCATCGGGTGGCCGAAGGAGTCGTTGACGTTCTTGAACAAATCGAGATCGATGCACAATACCGCGATATGTCGGCTGGAATCGTTGAGGTCGAGCGCCTGGCTCAGACGTTCCTGATAGAAAACGCGGTTCGGCAGTTCGGTCAGCGCGTCATGGTGCGCCATGTGCGCGACCCGCGCCTCGGCCCTGCGGCGCTCGGTGATATCAACGATGGCGACGAGGAAGCCGTCGCGCCCCTCGAAGGTCACGCGTCGTCCATAGGTCAGCACCTCGATTTCGTTGCCGTCCGCCTTCACATGCCGCCAGTTGCGATCGGACTGATAGCTGTCGCCAAGCTGCTTCAACGCGTTGCTGTGAATATCCCATTCGTCGCGTGGCCAGATCTGCGTCAACTGCATGCGCAGGAAGGTTGCGCGGTCGTAGCCGTAGTGCACGACCGCGGCGTCGTTGACGCCGAGGAAAGTCATTGTCTCGGCGTCGAACACCCACATCGGCATCGGATTGCTGTCGAACAACAGCCGGAAGGATTCCTCGCGACGCTTGATGTCGGTGACGTCGGAAACCGTCAACGACACCAGATCTCCAAAGGCGGTGGCACTGAGTTGCAGGCTACGGTCGCCGCTGTCGATCTCGTACTGGTCGCTGGCGCCGCGCGAAATCATCGACAGCAGCCATTGCTGCACATCCGGGAGACACAGCGCATGGCCGCCGGCACTGAGCCTGCGCCATTGCAGCCCGGTTGAGGGCGCCTTGAGCAGCCGCGCCGCACCTTCGTTGAGATGCACGATCTGGAAATCGAACGGCTGTCCCGCGGAATCGCGGATCGCCGCCAGTGTCACGATGCCTTCGTTGGTCGCCGAAAAAATCGCATCAACCAGATTGTAGCGCGGGCCCTGCTCGTTGACGTAGACGCCGACCAGCGTGCTGCCCCAACGAGACGCGGTCGGCAGTGCCAGGATCTCATAGGTCTGCACCAGCCCGTCGCGCACGCAATGCACATGGGAGATATGCGGCCGGCCGGTCTGCAGCGCGGAGCCGGCGGCTTCCGACAGCGCCATGGCACAATCCGGCGACAGCGTTTCCAGTGCGACGTCCCAGCGTTCGTCGCCGAGCCACTGCTGCACATAGCGGCCGCTACGCGATACCTTGAGCGAATCGCCATCGCCCGCCAGCAGCACGATGTGATCCGCGAGCCGGCCGAGACTGCCGAGCATCACCTCTTCATAGCCGGGCAAGGTCTGGCCCGGGCGAAGTGCGGCGTGCCACTTGCGCTGCAGAACCGGGATGTCACCGAGCACCTTGCTGTCCGGTTGTCCGGATAATTGTCTGGCGGCAGTCACGTCGTCCCTTCCCGAATGGTAACACTTGCAGTCGGACTTCGGGCCCAGAGACTTAAGGCGATGTAAACGTTTGGCCGCGCGGCGACAAAAGCGGCCAGTATGAATTTTTAAAGTCGCGCGATGGTTAGGGCGAATTCATAACCATGACAGTGGCGTGACACGCCATTGCATTCGAGGAGAATTGTCGCGACTAGCGCGCGACGACTTCGATCTCGCCATCGACGCCATTGACGACGTTGAACGCGCGCTCGAACACCTTGCCTTCGTTCTTGGCGATGGCGCGGTACTCGCCTTCCGACAGAACCACACGCGGGAAGGCGCCGATCGATTCCTTGATGACGTCGCCGGCCGGCGTGATCACCGACCATGCGGTGTTGGCCAGCGCCTCGCCGCCCTTGTCGCTGGCCAGCTTCAACGTGATCACTGCAGCACGATGCGTGATGATGACATCAGTCAGCTTGCTCGCCTGCACGCGAATGTCGGAGCGCACCGTCGAGTTGGCGTCGCCGTAGTTCGAGACGATGTAGTAGGTGCCTTCCTGCAGCAGCACGACGTCGCCTGCGGGAACGCTTGGTAGCAAGGGCGCGCGCTCGCCGGTCTCGAACTGGCTGCCCTTGTAGATGCTGAACGAGATCTGGTTCTGCGGGATCTTGGAGGAGCCGACCCGGCCCTCGATGCGCAACCCGCCAGCCGGCAGCACGAAGGATTCGCGGTCGGTGTCGGACTTGACGGTCACCGGGCGAACGGCGCTGACCAGCCCCATCGCGACATGGACGACGTAGCTGCCGGGCGGCAGCACGATGTTCGGGGTCGCACCTCGGTCCTCGCGGATCAGCTTGAAGGCCCCGGTTTCATCCGGCCGGTCGGAATAGACCCGCCACACCAGCCCGTTGCCGATCACCGGCATGTCCTTGCCATAACGCGCCGTCAGCGCCAGCACGCCCTGCCCCGGCGTCGCCGGGTTGGGGGGCAATGGCGACGTCACGGGCGGCGTCACCGCGGCGACCGGCGGCTGCGTCAGCGGCGCCGGCAGCAATGGCGCGGAAGCCGGCCCCGAGGGCGGTGCAAGGCTGATGGCGGGACCCGACGGGACGTCGGGAATCGAGCCCGGCGGCACCGGCGGCGGACGGTCGCCGGGAAACTGGGCAAAGCTCGGCTGGGCGGGAAATGCCGACAGCAAAGCCAGCGCCAGCGCGCACGCCAGGCGTCCGCCCCTCGCAGTCTTCAAGTCTTTGCTCACCAACTCCTGGCCCCGTGCAGTCATCGCCATGCTTTTCACTGAAAACGCGGCAAATTCAAGCCTGCGTCGCTTTTCCTACACAATGCCGCGAGCGGAACGGCCATCTTCAAATGCCTGCCAGCTTGTCGCCATGCCGTCGTATTTACTGCCTAACGCCATCGTAGTCGGCATAAGTCATGAATGCGATACCGTCTGGCATGATACGGCCGGCGTGAATAAATAAACGGCTGTCGTCCTGACGCAGCCGACTCGGAGTATTTGGTGCTGGAGAATCTGATGGGGCGCAGCCAAAACGGCGCAAATGGCCGCGACAAGCCGGGCTTGGGCAGCGTTCGCCGCCCGGTGATCGGGCTGGCGCTGGGTGGCGGCGCGGCGCGCGGCTTTGCGCATATCGGCGTACTGCGCACCCTGCTTTCCCACGGCATCGCGCCCCATGTGGTGGTCGGCACCTCGATCGGTGCCGTGGTCGGCGGCTCCTATGCCGCGGGCCACCTCGACACGCTGGAAGAATGGGCACGCGGCCTGCAGCCGCGCAATATCCTCAGTTATCTCGACATCCGCCTCAACGGTTCCGGCCTGATCGGCGGCACCAAGCTGGCTGCGCAGCTCGAGGCCTCCCTGGGCCAGACGACAATCGAGGACCTGCCGCTGAAATTCGCCAGCGTCGCCACCGAGGTTCGCACCGGCCACGAGATCTGGCTGACCCATGGCCGCCTCGTCGACGCGATGCGGGCGTCCTACGCGCTGCCCGGCATCTTCTCACCGGTGCTGGTCGGTGACCGCTGGCTGGTCGACGGTGCGCTGGTCAACCCGGTTCCAGTATCGACCGCGCGGGCTTTAGGCGCGGAAATCGTCATCGCCGTCAATCTCAGCAATGACGTGTTCGGTCATTCGACGACGATTTTCGATCACGGCACCGGCCCGGATGTGGTCGAGCCGGTGGTCGAGGTCGAAGCGCCGCAAAAGCGCGGCTTCAGCAAGTTCTTCTCGGCCGAGCGCACCATGAAACGGGAGTTCTTCGGCGGCGGTGGCCGGCCGGGCATTTCCACCGTCATGGTCGATGCCTTCAACATCATGCAGGACCGCATCACCCGCGCCCGCCTCGCCGGCGATCCGCCGGACATGCTGATCGCGCCGCGGATCGGCCATATCGGCTGGTTCGATTTCCACCGCGCCGACGAGATGATCGCGCATGGCGCACGCGCCGCCGAGCGTGCCATTGAATCGATCCATGAAGCGATCGAGATCCTGGCGCCCGAAGCCGCCCGCTCGCCCGCGCCGGTCGTCGCGCAGAAACCGGCTGTGCCGCAGGAGTGAGCGGCAGTTAGGCTGTTGCGATGTAGTCGCGCAGCGCTTCCTGCTCGTGCTCAAACTCCTTGACGCGCCACTTGACGACATCGCCGATCGAGATCAGCCCGACGATCTTGTCGGCTTCGAACACCGGCAGATGCCTGAACTTGCCCGACGTCATCATTTCCATGATGGCGCCGACGGTATCGGTCGGCTTGCAGCTGATCACCTTGCGGGTCATTACCGCCTGCACCGACTCATCCAGCACCGAGGCGCCGCGCTCGCCAATGACGCGGACGATGTCGCGCTCCGACAGGATGCCCTCTAAGTGATGGCCCGTCATCACCAGCACCGCGCCAATCTTGCGTTCCGACAGCAGCTTTACCGCGGCCGACAGCGTATCGGTCGGCGCGACGTTGATGATCTGGTGGCCCTTGGAATCGAGGATTGCACGTACCGTCATTGTCGCCTCCTGAAGTCGAATTCGCCCTTAAATGGGCGTCTTTCTTTCTTGAGCAGTCAAAAAACAGCGTCGTGGGGGCGGCGGGAAATCCCCGGCCGCGGTCACCTGTCTCATCCATAATGTGGATGAATCCCGCCCGCCCCGCAAGGCGGCGGTACACACTCAGTGCAGGTCAGACGTGTCGGACGCCGCAACCTCGGCGCGGCGTCCAGCGCGCGGGATAGGATCGAACAGCGAGAACAGCAGCAACCCGGTGAAGAAGCCGCCGATATGTGCCTGCCAGGCAACGCTGGCGCCGTCGGCGCCAATCGCAATCGCGCCCACGCCGAAGATGATGTTGACGGCGAACCAGACGCCGAGGAAGCCGAGCACGCGCGGATCGCGCAGCGCGCGCAGCAGCGGCTGCGCGGGAACGCGGGCGGCCTCGTCAGCATCGCCACGGTTGAACGACAGGAAGCTGCCACGCACAAAGGCGAAGCGGATCGCCGCCGCCATCGCGCCGGACACCGAGGCCGAAGCGCCGATCATCGGCGCCAGTTCATGCTCGTGGGTAAGAAGGTGCGCCGCAGCGCCGCCGACCGCGGTTACCGCCATGAAGACAAAGAACCGCATGGCGCCGAACCGGCGTGCCAGCGCGCTGCCGAACGGCAGCAACCACAGCACATTGAAGCCGATATGGCTGAGGTTGGCATGCAGCAGGGAGTAGCTGACGAAGCTCCAGACCTTGGCGCCGAAGCCGCCCGGAAACGGCATCGCCAGCAGCGTCTGGTCGTAGCGCTTGGGGATGAAGCCGAACAACTCGATGACGAGGTCGTCGAGTTCCGGCGGCAGCAGCATCCGGCCGAGATGGATCGCCGCCAAAAGCGCGACATAGGCAGTCAGCGCGCCCGGCAGGGTCAGGATCGGCTCACGCGGGGGAACTTGGGAATCCAACGGTCAAAGGCCTGGTCAGCGGGCTCAAGCGAGCGATAGCCCAAATAGGCGGGTTTGCGGCGGCGGCGCAAGCTCGGCATCGCCACAGGGAACTGAAAACGTTTCCCGGATGGCTTCCGGTTCCTGGCGGGCCGGCCACACAGCTAGCGACACGCCGCTGCCCCGAAGGCCGGCAACGGTCCTGCCCGCCCTGGATGCTTCCGCATGCCAACTATCACTTGAAGCGCGAGCCAAAGAAAAAGGGAGAGTGCTGAGAACACTCTCCCTTTCCTGGACCGGTCTTTCCGCAGGTGCCTCTCCGATAAAGGAGAAGCCACGTCCCCACCCCTCCCCGCGCGATGACCAAACCTGTTTTGCAGCCACCCTGGTATCAACCGGCGCGCCCGTGTAGCAGCGCCGACGTTGTGTAGTACGAGACGATACTACTCATTTATCGGATCGATCGCCTACATCATGCTTAATTTAACGTTAACGACGTGAAACAAAGTTAACGCCGTGGAAAACGCAGCTTCGGCATAGACGCTGCAATGTCTGATCTGCAGAAGATGTAGCGGGCACGCGGTGCCTGGATTCGGGACAGAGATGTCCCACGAGCACCACCTGCGGGTCAGGGCGAGCGTCAATGAAGCATCCATCCAGCAAAGAGTTCTTTGCTTATTGGGACGGCAAGCGGGGCGACGCGCGCGCGCCTGAACGCAGCGACATCGAGCCCGGCCCGGTGCGTGAACTGCTCGGCGACATCTTCGTGCTGTCCTATGACAAGCCAGCCGGCTTCCCGTTCCGCGTCGCCGGCACGCGGGTCTGCGCCCTGCTCGCCCGCGATCTCAAGGGCCAGGCCTTCCCGATGCTGTTTGCGCCGGAGAACCGTCGCGAGATCGAGGACATCGTCACCGTGGTCGCCGAGGAACTGCTGGCGGCCGTCGCCGGCGTGACCGCGACGACCGACGACGGCCAAAAGGTGCATCTGGAACTGCTGCTGTTACCGTTCAACATGCGCGCACACACCCCGACCAGCCTGACCGGCCTGTTGGCGCCGCTCGGCGAAGCACGCGGCCGGCTCGGCTATTTCAGCCTGACTTCGTACCGCTACCTCGCCCACCCGCCGCAGCGCTTCGCGCCGCGCGCGCTGCGCAAGCTGAAAGCCGCCCGCGGCCTGATCGTCTACGAAGGCCTGACCTGATCGGCATCGGTGTCGCCTGACACAATCACGCCGATTGGTTGTACCACCGGACACCGTTGTAACGCACCGTTAACCCTGCGCGCCGTAGGGTTACCGCAACCTATACCCGCTGACTGGCACGGCATTGATGGCGTTCGCGCAAACACGATCGATTCTGCCCGCGGCAGAAGAAAAGCGCCGCTTTCAGCGCGTGAAAGTGCACCTGCTTGGCCGCTACATGCTGCCGGACCGGCGCGAATTCCCCTGCCAGGTCATCAATATGTCGCCGGGCGGCCTGGCGCTGCTTGGCCCCGGCATCGGCGATGTCGGCGACCGGGTGATCGCCTATCTCGACCATATCGGCCGCGTCGAAGGCAAAATCACCCGCATCATCGATAATGGCTTCGCGATGAGCGTCGGCGCGACCCCGCGCAAACGCGACAAGCTGGCCGCGCAGCTCACCTGGCTGGCCAACCGCGACATCCTCAATTTGCCCGAAGACCGCCGCCACGACCGTATCGTGCCGCGCAACCCGATCTCGCTGCTCACGCTCGAGGACGGCAGCCAGATGACCTGCCGGATCATCGATCTGTCGCTGTCCGGCGCCGCCATCGCGGCGGAGCGCCGGCCGCCGCTGCACAGCAACGTGTCGCTCGGCCGGGTGCAGTCCCGCGTGGTTCGTCATCTCGAGGACGGCTTCGCTCTGGAGTTCATCCACGAGCAGCTTGCAGAGACGCTCGAAAACAGCGTCAACGCCCGGTAAACGGCCGAACGACCTCCACTCCAGTTTTGCAACGCCATGAAGGCGGTATCCGGGTTCCGGATACCGCCTTCATGCTATTCGGCATGCCCCGTTTCCGGTTAATGGGGCACCACATTCGCGCCACAAACCGCCGTTTTGCAGCGCTTGCCTGCTTAATGCGTAAAATTTGAATCAAATTCGATCAGCTAAAATTTGAATCGAATTTATCTCAAGTGTAGTTCAAATTTTCGATTTCTTTGATGCGTATTCGCTTCAATTGTAGTTCCGCGATTTAGCGGCGCCGAAAATCCTCTGTGCAAAACATGGTCCCAACAAGAAACGGGGGCCACAATGTTTGGTAGCACGGGGCGTTACGCGGGATTGGCAATCGCAACCATCCTGTTCGGGTTTTCGGCGACGGCGCAGGCCGGCGACGCACGTTATGCGAGCCTCGGTGACACCACGCGTTCGCCGATCGGCTGGGTCGAATTCTGCGCGGACAATCCCGATGATTGCCGCGGCGGCGCGACGCAGGCTCGCGACATCGTCATCACGCAGACCGCATGGAAGGATCTGCTGCGCGTCAATCGTTGGGTCAACGAAAGTATCAAGCCGATGACCGACATGGATCATTGGGGCGTGGTCGAGAAGTGGTCGCTGCCTACCGATGGTTATGGCGATTGCGAGGACTACGTATTGCTCAAGCGCAAGATGCTTATCGATGCCGGCTGGCCTCGCGAAGCGCTGCTGATCACCGTGGTGCGTGACAAGAAGGGCGACGGCCACGCGGTGCTCACGGTGAAGACCGACAAGGGCGAATACGTGCTCGACAATCAGAACGAGAACGTCGTGTCGTGGACCGAGACCGGCTATCGCTTCGTCAAGCGGCAGTCGCAGAGCGATCCGAACGTCTGGGTCTCGCTCGGTGACAACCGTCCCGCGGTGGCCACGGCCAGCGCCCGCTAACAACAGGTTTCAGAGACACGCGACCCGGTCACTTCCCCACCCCTCCCCGTCCCCGACCGGATCGCGCGCGGCCAGCTCTTCCCCCGGAGCTGGCCGCAACTTTTTTGGGGATACGCGAGATCGTCCGCTCGGCCGGAATGTCGGCCTGCGCCGGAGCACCAGGGACTAGCTGTCGCGATCCCGACGACTATCGGGCCGGTAACCGTAACGCGAGAGCGGGGTCGGCGCTTGCTTCTTGCCGATACGGCGTTCGAGCTCGCAGAACATCCAGACCAGCGCCGTTGCCAGGCAGACCACCGTGCCAACAAACAGCAGCGTCAGATGCGGCGCGTCGAGCGCGGCGGTGTCGGGGATGAAGTTCATGGCCATCATCCAGCAAGTGACGTACCAGAGTTGCGGCCAGAACATGAAAACGGCCCCGACGTTGGTACGCCGAGACCGCTCCGCTCATCACATCGCCGTGTGGCGCATCTGGCAACCCTCGCGGATGCTCTTCATTCTGCGATCGACTGTACAAGCCTTACGCAAGGCGCCGACATCGTCACCCGATCTTCTTCAAGCCGTTCTTGAAGCGCGGGCCGTTGGCGGCATAGAATTTTGCGGCGCCGCTCATCGCCTCGATCTGTGCCGGCTCCAGCGTGCGAATCACCCGCGCAGGCGCGCCGATGATCAGCGAATTCTCCGGAAACTGCTTGCCCTCGGTGATCACCGCGCCCGCGCCGACCACGCTGTTGCGGCCGATCCGTGCGCCGTTCATCACAATCGATCCCATACCGATCAGCGCGCCATCCTCGATGGTGCAGCCATGCAGGATGACGTTGTGGCCGATCGTACAGTTCTTGCCGATTGTGAGCGGGAAACCCTTGTCGGTGTGGCAGGTGCAGTTGTCCTGCACATTGGAGCCCTCGCCGATTTCAATCCATTCATTGTCGCCGCGCAACACCGCGCCGAACCAGACGCTCGCGGAATCCAGCAGCCGGATCTTGCCGATCGCCTGCGCACTGTCCGCGATAAAGTAATTGCCGTCGGCGGGAAGTTCGGGACCCTGCCCGTCGAGTTCGTAGATCGCCATGTGTTTTTGTTCTCCCTATGGGGAGACTTTGACATTGATTCCAGCGTTTACGCCAGCAGGCCGGTGGCGCGCAGCGACATCACGATGAAGGTGCCGGACATCAGGCTCCAGAAGCCGGCGAGTACGGTGGCCATCATGACGAACTGGACACGGTGCTGCTGGATGACGCGGCGGCCGAGCAGCGTGTTGCGCATGATGATGAAAGGCGCGGCGAACACCAGGAACGGCACGGCGGCAAAGGCCGTCGGCATGGCGCGGTGGTTCAGCAGCGAGAACCCGGCGGGGCGTTGCAGCACCGCCTGATAGCCGCTGGTCAGCAGGCCTGCCAAAGCAAAACCAATGCACAGCTCAAACAGCGCATTCAGGGAATCCGGCGACATCGACGATCTTTCATACACGCGGTTACTGACGGCACCATCGCAAAACCCACCGGGTGGCGCCACCATATACTTAACGAATAGTTAACGCCCCGCCTGCGCTGCACGCATAGCTTCACCGCCGTTTTCCTATCAAAATCTTCACGGCGTTAACCGTGTGCTGGGGGTTTTGCGATTGATTGGCGTCACCGCCTACCCCCTCAGTCGCGTGCGCATGTCCCTGATTTTCCCCACCCAGACTTCGATCCGGCACCGTCGCCGTCACACCCGCAGCCATCTGGTCCCCATCGTCGTCGGCGCCTCACTGGCGTTCGGCGCGATCGCGATGGTCGGCTACCTGCTGTGGCCGACCTGGCAGAGCGCCCGCGCGGAAGACCCCGGCCGGATTCCGGTCAGTGTCGGCGGCGCGCTGTTCAACGTGCCGACCCACGCCTTCCGCCGAAAGGTACAAAAGCACTCCGGCCCGCAGGAACGCATCGATCTCAGCTATGCTTACCCGTCGCTGGAGGCGACCGACGTGCCGCGCCATATCAGCGTCGAAACGTTCGACGACACGCCGCAGCCGATCGACCGCATCTTCCTGTCGATCTCCGCGCATCACGACGCGATGTCGCCGGAGACGCGGCTGCGCACGATCTATCCGCGCTACAGCGATCAGGTGATGGCGGCGCAGGACGGCCTGACGACGCGACCATTCCGCGACGCCACGCCCTACAGCCATGAAGACCTGTTTGTCGGCGACGAGCCCGCGCTGGTCGCGCGCTGCTCGCGGGACACCACGACGCCCGGCATGTGCCTGAGCGAACGCCGCATCAATGGCGCCGATCTCAGCTTCCGCTTCCCGCGCGCCTGGCTATCGCAATGGCGTGAAGTCGGCGAAGCCATGGACAGGCTGACAGCGCAGCTGGTGAGCCCGCGAGGCTAGCGATACGGCGTGCCCCGCTTCGGAGCCGAACACACCAGACCACGTTCGGTGCAAACTCGCTCCACATGCCCGATCGTCCAATCTCCCTGCGGATTTCGGCGGATCTGATCGAGGAGGTCCGGCATGTCCTGCTATCCCGGCAGGGCGACTAACTGACCATCAGCAGGAAGTCGGCTTCGCCGACAATCCGGATCCGCGCTCCGTTGGCAATCAGCCCTTCAATCTTGCGATGCTTGGTGCTCTTCTCCTGGCCCCTCGTCAGGCGAAGATCCTGATCTCCCACCACCAGGATCGTCACTTTCCTGGTGGCGGTATCGGCGACATCGCAGCCCGCCGCTGACGCGAGATTGACGGCTTCGGCGCGATTGATCTGCAGAAAGCCGGTGAACAAGACGGTTTCGCCGGCAAGACGGCCAGCCGCACGTCCGGACCTCGCGTAACGCGCGAACGCCTCATTCTTGCGCGGTGGCGGCGTTTTCGGAAGCGCGGGCTCGGGCGACTTGTCGAGAAGCCGCAGCCAGTCTTCCAGATCGAGCCCCGAATCCTCCAGGGCACGCAGCATGATCAGCCCGGAGGCCCGAGCGTCCTCGGCCGCTTCATGATGTCTGAATGTGATGTCGAACGAACGTGCCAGATTGGCCAGGCCGAAGCCGCCATCTTTTGCGAAGGCGGGCCACGTTCGGCGGGCAACGGAAACGGTGTCGATCCAGAAACAATCCAGATCGGCCGAGCCATAGCGAACAGCGGCACGCGCGAGTGCCCTCCTGTCAAATGGGCTGTGATGCGTGACGATCGTATCGTTGAGGTATTGGCTGATGACGGGAAACACCTTGGCCATCGTGGGTTTCCCCACCACGTCCGCCGGACGGATGCCATGGATGCTGACGTTGCGCGGCTCAAAATGGCCCTCGGGATCGACCAGAATCGTCAGCGATTTGAAAACCTCACCCCGCCTGAAATGAGCAAGGCCGACCGAACAAATACTGCCGACGTCAGCGTTCGCCGTCTCAACGTCCAAGGCTATGAAGTCGGTGCCGCCAGCCATCTAAAATTTTCCCCCGCGGAGATATTCCGCAGCCGGGAGATCGAGGCAAGTACAAATACACCTGTTTTCACCCCGTCCTGACGAACGGCCCGAGGCTTCGCGCAGCGCGCCGCCGTCACTCCGACGGTACATCCTTGGCCGGTAAGGTCGGCACCGGCATCGGGGCGAAACTGATCGATTGGGAGTCGCCGCGCATGAAGGCGGAGTCCAGCAGCCCGCCGCCGGATGGATCGCCGCCGGGCTCGCCGCTGGCCAGCAGCGCGCCGGGCGGGCCGCCCGGCGGCAACTCGCCATCGCCGGATCCGAGTTGCGCGGCGCGACCGCCTTGCGGATGACCGCTGGCAATCTCGGTGCGCGCGCGCTCCACCTTGCGCGCCAGCGCGGTCGAGTAAGGCCGGCGATAGGCGCGCGGCACGCCGCTCGGCAGATTGTCCTCGTCGAGCGCCTCGACCCACAGATGGATGGCACCGGGCTCACCCTGCGCGATGTTGGGCTCGACGCTGCGCACCCACAGCAACTGGAAATTCGCAGGCAACGAATCGTCCGACGACCAGCCGAGCAGACCCTGGGTGCGGAAGAACACCAGCACGTAAAACGCGGAGGTCACCACCACCGCCCCGGCCTTCAGCGGCCACGGCAGCCGCGTCCGCACCACCGCCAGCAACAGCAACAGGCCGAGCAGCGCGTAGCCGAGCGACAGACCGATGATGCTGGTTTGCAGGCTCATGGCTTCATCCGGCCTTGCGCTCCTTGAAGCGCTTGTTCAGCGTCTGCACGAGCGATGTCTGGTCGTGATTGACCTCGGTAACGTTGCCGGTCTTGTCCAGGAAGAAGCGCACCGCGGTTTTCTCCGCGCCGCCGTGATCGACATTGATCGTGTCGTAATGCACCACCTGCACCTTCGGGTTCAGCTTCTCGACCTTGACCGTCACTGGCACGGGTTGTCCGGTAAGCGCCGCGAAATGATAGACGTTGACGGTGTATTCACCGGCGACGATACCGCGGACGCTGACAATCTCCTGACGGATCGGCGAGCGCACCTTCTGGCCATTGACCATGATGAAGTCATTGAGGCCGCCGCGGTCGTCGCGGTCGAGCACCATGAAGCCGGCCTCACGCCGCCGGTACCAGACCATGTTGCCGATCGGGTCCTGCACGAACATGTCGATGTCGTCAGGGTGCTTGTCGGGCCAGCTCACCGTGATCAGAAATTCCAGCTTGGGATCGATCTTGCCTTCGTCCTCCTTGGTTTTAATCGCCAGCAACGCGATGAAGAACAGGAACGCGATCACCTGCAGCGCCTTGAACAGCATGACGCCAAGCGGATCGAACGGCGGTTCATGAGTGGCAAAATCGAACTCATCGATCACGCGGGCAACTCCGGTTCGCGTTCGAGCAACGAAATCGCGTGGACGTCGATCACACCGACAGCAAAGGTGAACAGTCGAGAGGTCGCATCGTCGAGCATGTAATACTGGATGCGGATCAGGATCGAGCCGATCAACCCGGCGAGCGTGGTGTACATCGCCACCGCCATACCCTCGCTCATCAGGTTCATGGAGGCCTTGATCGCGCCCTGATTGCCAGTGTCGAGGCCGGCGATCGGCGCCAGCATCATGATGAAGCCGACGATCGTGCCGATCAGGCCGAGCTTCATCAGCGTGTCCCCGGCAAAGCCGCCGAAGCCGTTGGAGCCACGCAGATTTCCGGCGAGACGACGCAGCAGCAGCGTCTGGTCGAGGCGCCGCCCGCCTTGCAGCGCGGATTTCATCGCGAGATCGCGGATATGCGAGGCTACAAGACCTTTCGGCAGCGTCCGCACGCCGTCGATCGCCACCGCGTCGCCGACCACCACAACGCTGTGGCCGCCCTCGGCGAACAATTGCGCGGCACGGCGCGCCGCCTGCGCCTCGCGCGACACCACGATGGTGCGCCACAGGCAATGCAGCGACGCGCCGATATACAGCAGCACGATAACAGCGGAAATATAGGTGCGGTCCGACGCCAGCATCTGCCGCACCAGTCCGTAGTGCCAGAGCAACGCGGCGGCAAACAGGCAGAGCCCGGTGAAGATCATCCAGTGCAACAGCGGCGCACGATCGGCCGGATCGACACCACCTCGCATCACGCTCCTCCTCTGAATGTTCCGGACCTCCGCCGGTTCGCGCGACTGTGCCGCATCTGCGATGGCGCGCCCAAGGGCAACCGGCCTGTTCTGCGCCGGGCAAATTTCCCGACGCCTGCCCGCACCATGACACAGACCCTTGCCAGACCGTGGCCGCTTCATTTTAAATGCCGGTCTCTCAGCGCGGGGGAATGATGCCATGCGTCTGCTGATCCATCTCATCCTTCGTCTCATCGGCGTGGTGCTGTTGTGTCTGGCCTGCACCGTCGGCTGGGTGCTGGTCGATGCGCACCGCAGCATCGAAGCCGACACCGCCAGTTCGGCTGATCGCGTCGCAGCAACGCTGCAGAACCTGTACTGGCGCGAACTGCTGTGGCGCGACGGCACTTACCGCGGTGCACTGCTGCCGGTGCCCGACTGGGAATCGATCGCCACCATGAAGTCGATCGCCCCGGGGATCTGCATTCGCTTCACGCTGGGCGCGGAGCCGGCGCGTGAGGTTTGCAGTCAGACGGAAGGGGTTGGGAGTCCCGCGCCGGACTGGTTCGTCAGCGGCTACGGCTGGATGTTCGGCCCGCACACCAGCGTGACGCGACCACTGACCGTGCGGCAACGCAATGCCGGCTCGGTGCAAGCGAGTCCCGAGCCTTCGGCCGCAGTGCGGCAAGCGTGGCACCAGGTCACGGTGATGGTCAGTGTCGCCGCCGCGATGGCGCTGGGAATCGGGCTGCTCGCCACCATGCTGATCGGCCACGCATTGATGCCGGCCCGCAGCATCGTCAGCGGGCTGCGCCGGCTCGAACAGGGTGATCACCGCCACCGCCTGCCCGCTTTCGGCACCACGGAATTCAGCCACATTGCGCGTGCCGTCAACGACCTCGCCGGCCGGCTTTCCGCCACCACCGCCGAGCGACTGGCGCTGACCAAGCGCCTGTTTCAGGTCCAGGAGGAAGAGCGGCGAGCGCTGGCCCGCGATCTGCACGATGAGTTCGGCCAGTGCCTCACCGCTACCGCGGCGCTTGCCGCTGCGATCGATGCCGGCGCCGCGCCGACGCATCCCGATCTTGCCGAGGACGCCCGTGCGATCGCCCGCATCACGCAGCAGATGATGACGACACTGCGCGGCGCGCTGGCGCGGCTACGTTCGCAGGATCTCGAGGAACTCGGCCTGCAGGACAGCCTGATCCAGCTTGTCGCGCGCTGGAATGCCAGCACGACGCGCCGTGCGGTGTTCCATCTCGATGTCGCCGGCGATCTCTCCAGCGTACCGGCCGAAACCGCGGTCAACATCTACCGCATCGCGCAGGAATGCCTGACCAACGCCGCGCGCCACGGCCAGCCGCACCACGTCCATCTCCGCGTCGAGCATGGCAACCACGCCGGCGACAACGCCATTGCCGTGAGCGTGGAAGATGACGGCGGCGGCGACGCCACGTTGATCAGCGCCGCCTCGGGCCACGGCATCCTCGGCATTCGCGAGCGTATCGCCGCGCTGGGCGGCAGCCTCTCGATCGCAGCCGCCGCACGCGGCGTGCGCGTCGCCGCAGTAATTCCCCTGACGTTGCCGAGGCCGCAGCTACATCCGCAGCCGTCGGTGGCATTGGCATGATGGCCGTCAGCATCCTGCTGGTCGACGACCACCCCGTGGTGCGCGAGGGCTATCGCCGCCTGCTGGAGCGGCAGGCCGGATTCCGCATCATCGCCGAAGCCGAGGATGCCGCCGCGGCCTATCGCGCGTACCAGACTGAACGCGCCGATGTGGTGGTGATGGATCTGTCGCTGCCCGGCCCGGGCGGCCTGGAGGCGATCCGGCACATCCGGCAATGGGATCGCACGGCGCGCGTGCTGGTCTTCACCATGCACGCCAGCGCAGCTTTTGCACTGAAGGCCTTCGAGGCCGGCGCTTGCGGCTACATCACCAAGAGCAGCGCGCCGCACGAACTGGTGAACGCGATTGCCATCGTCGCCAAAGGCGGACGTGCGCTGAGCGAAGACATCGCCCGCGAGATTGCCGCCGAACGGCTCGGCAGCGAACGATCGCTGATCGAGGATCTAGGGCCGCGTGAAACGGAGATTTTGCGGCTGGTAGCCTCGGGGTGGACCACGGAGCAGATCGCCACCTCGCTCAATCTGAGCAGCAAGACGATCCAGAATTATCACTATCAAATCAAGTCGAAGATCGGCGCGCGCACCGATGCGCAGCTGGTCTGGCTCGCCACCGCCGCCGGGCTGATCGCCCCCGACAACGCAGCGTAACTCGCGACCGCGGCGTTCCGAACACAGTGCAGCGTTTTGCGCTGCTCTGTGTTCGGCGCAAGACCTCAGCCGTTGTCGACGAGGTCTTCTTCGAGGATCGCCATCTGGAACTGGAACGAGCGGTCGTCGTCCTCATCATCGACGAACAGCACGCCGATGAACTCCTCACCGATATAGACCTCGGCCGAGTCGTCCTTCTTGGGCCGCGGCACGACGCGGAGCTTCTGGTTGCCGAAGACGCGCTTGAGGTAGGCGTCGAGTTTTCTGACTTCCTGAACGTCCACAGGTGTCTCCAATGCAATTGATGTTCGTTGAACGGATGGCGAAGCTTTAATGCGAGACGACGCCCGCGGCTAGGCCGTTTGTCGAGAAATCATCCACGCGAATTAAAACGTCTTCAAACGCCCGAAACTCAAAGCCCGGTCGCGTTGAGCATCTGGTTCATGGTGCGCGACGGCTCCGCACAGCCGGCCTCGCCTACGATCTTGGCGGGCACGCCGGCCACGGTGACGTTATGCGGCACCGGCTTGACGACGACCGAGCCTGCGGCGATGCGCGCGCAATGGCCGACTTCGATATTGCCGAGAATCTTGGCGCCGGCGCCGATCAGCACGCCGTGGCGAATCTTCGGATGGCGGTCCTCGTTTTCCTTGCCGGTGCCGCCGAGCGTCACGCCATGCAAGATCGAGACGTCGTCCTCGATGACCGCGGTCTCGCCGACGACGAAGCCGGTGGCGTGATCGAGGAAGATGCCGCGGCCGATCTTCGCGGCCGGGTTGATGTCAGTCTGGAATACCGCGGAGGCCCGGCTCTGCAGGTACCAGGCGAAATCCTTGCGGCCCTTGTTCAGTAGCCAATGCGCCAGGCGATGGCACTGAATGGCGTGGAAGCCCTTGAAGTACAACAGCGGATCGATGAAGCGCGTGGTGGCGGGATCGCGGTCGAACACGGCGACCAGATCGGCGCGGAAGGCATTGCCGATATCCGGCTCGTCGCGAAGCGCTTCGTCATAGGTCTGGCGGATCAGGTCGCCCGATAGCGCAGAGTGATCGAGCCGCTCGGCGACACGGTGCACGACGGCGTCTTCGAGGCGGGTGTGGTTGAGCACCGTCGCGAATACGAACGACGACAGTTCCGGCTCGCGCTGGACGATGTCCTCGGCTTCGGCACGAATGCGATCCCAGATCGGATCCAGCGTCACGAGTTTCGTATTCTGCGGATTGACGTTCTGCACGGCCATGCTGGACTCGCAAATTTCACTGTTTAGGTCGTGCAGTATAGCACAACGCAAAGGTCTGTCGCTGCACGCCTGGCGTCATGATGGGCAGCGATCCCGGTCGGAAAATCCTGCCAAGCCGTTGACTCCGCAGACATTCCTGCCGCTATCATGAACTGCCTCAGCGCAAGGCGTGCCTCCAAAGTGGGCGGCCGTTTGGTCAAATCAAGGTGTGGCGCTGTGCGATCACGCTCTTTGCGCCAAAAACGCCAGCACGCCCTCTTTGTAGACGCGGTCGCCGACCGCGCGCATGTGGTCGCGGCCGGGGATGTCCAGCACCTGCGAGCCGGCGATGACCTGCTGCAATTCCTGCGCGGAGCCGGCGATCTCGTCGGTGGTGCCGACCGCGATCAGCACAGGCACCTTGATGTCCGCGGCCTCATCGTGGCTCATCAGGCGCCGCGAGCCGCGCAGGCAGGCAGCCAGCGCGCGGCGGTCGGAGCGGGTCTGATCGGCGAAGGCGCGAAAGGTGCGGCCGACGGGATCGGTGACGTCGTCGAGCGAGTCGGCTTCGAGCGCGGTGGCGACATTTTCGCCGGGGCCGCCGCCCTTGATCAGGCCAATGCCGAGCCCGCCGAGGATCGCGCTGCGGATCAAAGCGGGCTGGCTCTGCGCGAGATAGGCGGTGATGCGCGCGCCCATCGAATAGCCCATCATGTCGGTGCGGGCGATGTCGAGATGCGCCAGCAGCGCGCGGACGTCGCCGGCCATCGTGCCGATATGATATTCTTCGGAATCGTACAGCTTGGTGGAATCGCCGTGACCGCGGTTATCGAGCGCTATGACGCGGCGGTTGTGCTTCTTCAGCTCCGACACCCAGGTCGGATACACCCAGTTGACGTTCTTGCTGGAGGCAAATCCGTGCACCAGCACGATCGGCTCGCCCTCGCCCTCATCGAGATAGGCAATTTCAACAGCGCCGTGGTGAAAGCTCGGCATCAGACATTCCGTTTATGATGGTGGGATAGAGGTGGTCGGCGGGAGGCATAGTTTAGCCGTGCAGCGAAGCCGCCGCCAGTGTGGGGCACAAGGCCATTTCATGGCGCGATTGCAGCGCGCGGCGAGCTTTGCGCGCCTTGGAACGCTGCAACCACGACCAGGTGGCGCGCTCTGTCGCAGCCTTGATGGAGCATACGAAGCCGAACAGCGTCAACAACGCCCAGAACAGCCACATCGTCATGTTGAAGGCGCCGACCGCCAGCAGGATGGCGCCGCGGCCGAACATCTTCAGGATCGCGCGGGTCTGGCCGCCTTTGGTTTCCGCGAGCTTGGCGATGCGCGCGACATCCTTCGGCCCCTGCGCGATGCGCAAAGTGTCCATCGCGCCGCGCACCCCGGCCTTCTCGCCGACGCGGCCGGCATCCTGCGCAAGTTTCACCAGCCCGCCGGCCGTCTCGCCGCGGAACGCGGCCTTCACCGCGGTGACAGTACTGCCCGGCCGCAGCAGCGAGGCATCGGCCAGCGCGTTGGTCAGGGCCGGCGTATCGACCACATTGCGCGCCGAGCGCCCCGCCCAGGCGGTAAGCCCCTCGCCGAGTCGGCCGACCTTGCGGGCGTCCTTCACCAGCGAAAGCCCGGCGCGCACCGGCGCGACGCCACCGACGCTGACATAAGTCGCGGCGGTCACGGCGAGGCCCGCGGCGGCGAGGCCGAGAATCAAATGATCGGTATCCTCGCCCATCGCCAGGTGCTTGCCCTCGCGTACGACGTCGCGGATATCACCGAACACGAACAGGTCGCCGGCTACCGTCCCCGACATGCTGCCGATATCGTCGGCCTGCCCGGTCACGAAACCGGTCGCGAATTTGGTGGCGAAGTTCGAAGCCGAGTTCTGCTCCGCGACGGCATCGCTGACGCGCTTGGTCAATTCCTCGGGCATGACGACCCGTCTGGCGGCCGCGAGTTCAACAAAGCTGTTAGCAAGATCGGCGTCGTCGGAAGCCAGCGCCGCCTCAATGCCGCGGGCCAGCACGCCGGGATCGCTGCGCAGGGCGGCGGTGACCTGCGCATCGGCCAGCGCCACGGGATCGTCCTGCGCCGCCAGCATGGCGCCGGCGTCGCGGGCCTGCGGCAACATCAACAGGCCGATGGTCGCGCAGACCGCAATCCCCGTCAGCGCCGTGTCGAGCCGATGCCGCATCATCAATCCTACCTATGCACCTCCCCAGAGATGGTGTGCCGCATTTGCGACACAACCGCCCCGACGAAAGAAGGGCTTCTCGAAGACAACGGGATTGTGTCGAATTTTCTCCATTGATGAAATCATGGCCGGCTCGCCGGCGACTATCAGGGCTGCTTCGGGCTCCCTAGGAATCACCCCCGGGGACCACTATGGTGCGCCGCAATTAATGGCGCGATACAGATGGTTCGCGACTATTGCGAACAGAGGTAGATAAGATGTCCGACCATGTCGTCCCGCACTTCCAGAATGATGCCGGCGTTCCGATCATCCAGATCGGTTCGAAGGAATTCATGTGCGTCGGCGCCAACCCGCCGTTCGACCATCCGCATGTCTTCCTCGACCTCGGCAACGACAACGAGATCATCTGCCCGTATTGCTCGACGCTGTACCGCTTCGCCGCCGACCTTGGCGTCGGCGAAGCCCGCCCGCCGGAATGCGTGCTGAAAGACAAGGTCGCCTGACACCTTTCGGTGAGCGCGCCTCGCAACGTCGTCATCGCCGGTGCCGGTATCGGCGGCCTGACGGCGGCGCTGGCGCTGGCCGCGCGGGGCTTTTCCGTCCGCATCCTTGAGAAGGCCGAACGGCTGGAAGAGGTCGGCGCCGGGCTGCAGCTGTCGCCCAATGCCAGCCGCGTGCTGGTCAGGCTGGGACTTGAGCCCCGGCTTTCCCACGTTGCGATCGCCCCCGACGCCGTCAGCGTCATGACCGCGCGCAGCGGCGGCGAAGTCAGCCGCCTGCCCTTCGCCCATGCTGCAGGCGCGCCCTACTGGGTGATGCACCGCGCCGACCTGCAATCCGCTTTGCTGGCGGCGGTGAACGATCACCCGCAGATCGAATTGCAACTCGGGCGTCCGGTGGAAAACTTCACCATCAACAGCGACGGCTCGGTGGCCGTTCCGGGAGGCGCCCCCGCGCTGGCGCTAATCGGCGCCGACGGCGTGCGCTCAACAGTGCGGCAGCAACTGTTTCCCGACGTGCAGCCCGAGTTCTCCGGGCTGGTTGCCTGGCGCGGCCGCATCGAAGCCCGTCGCCTGCCCCACGGCCTCGCTCCGCGCCAGGTTCAGCTCTGGATGGGCCCGCGGGCGCATCTGGTAGCCTATCCGATGTCATCGGGCGAACAGGTCAATGTGGTGGCGATCGTGCCCGGCCATCTCGACGAGCCCCATGCCAGCGCTACCGACATCGCCCGGCATTTCAAAGCGTCGCACTGGCCAACTAGTGTCCAGGTAATGATCGACGCAGCCGACGGCTGGCAGCGCTGGCCGCTGTCGACGTTGCCCGATGGCGGCATCTGGAACGCGGGGCCGGTGGCGCTGCTCGGCGACGCCGCGCATGCAATGCTGCCGTTTGCAGCGCAGGGCGCCGGCATGGCGATCGAGGACGCCGCCGTGCTGGCGCAATGTCTCTCGGATGTCGAAGGTACGCCCACCGTGGTTTCCGCAGCGCTGGCCCGCTATGCGGCGCTGCGCGCCCCGCGCGTCGGCCGGGTTCAGCGCACTGCGCGGCAATCCGGCCGAATCTATCACCTGCACGGCCCGATGGCGCTGGCGCGCGACATGGTGATGCGGGCGCTCGGCGCCGGCCGGCTGCAGGCCCGGCAGAACTGGATCTACGACTGGAAGCCGTAAGGGACGGGCGCTAGCGCGGCCGCGCCGGCTTTGGGGCCGCTGCTGCAACGGGCGCGACGATGGCGGGCGCCGTTTCCGTGCATTTGCCACGTTGCCAGGCCTCTTCCGCCAGTTTCGCTGACGCCCGCGCCGAAATGTAATCGTTGCGGTAGACCGCCTCGCCGACCACCGTCCCCGCGGCGCCGGTCTGCGCCTTATCGATCAGCCCCTGCAAGTCCGCGGTGCGCGCGGCCTGCGCCTTGCGTTCGTTTTCCAGCTGCTTGCAGTCGTACAGGTCATACTTGGCGGGATCGACGAAGGCCCCGGAGACAAAGCTGTCGCCCAGTCCGGCACAGCCGGCCAGGCCAATACCCAACGCCACCACCGCCGCGCGCGCAAACAAGGGAGAATGCAAATCGATCATCCAGTTCGGTACCCTGACAACGTTGAAGTTGCGTAAAGCACCGGCCGGTGACCGGATTGAGGCCGGTGGAAAGTGGTGCGGACGGCGGGAATCGAACCCGCACGACGTTGCCATCGAGGGATTTTAAGTCCCTTGCGTCTACCAGTTCCGCCACGTCCGCGCGCGTTGATGTCTCAGGGTTTTTTCTCCTTTGGTCAACCGATGTTTTGCAGCAAATCCGTCGTGTTTTGCAAAACTTGTTCCCCCACTGTCTCCCTCTCCCCCGTAGTGGGGTGGCGTCATGAGCGACATGCTTGAGCGGGCCTGCCGGAGATTGGCCGTAAAAGATGGCCGGGATCCAGATCGCTGGCGGCAATATATTGATGCCAGCCAAAGGTCTCGCGTCCACTCCGAAATCGACGCTGAGAGAGATCGCGGCCTGACCCTCTGCGCTATTGCGCTTGCCGTCATCATCCTTGCGCCGATGCTGCTCGGGGCGTCCTCATGACCCTCCACAACATCCGCCGCGACCTGATCGCTAAGCGCGTCAGGGCTGGAGCCACCTCGCCCATAGGCCGCCGGCTGAGCACCCTGATTGGCCTAATCGAGATCGAGCCGGCAGATGAACGCCATGCCTCCCGGCGCCTGGCGGGGATGGCCCGCGTGACGGCTGAGATTGAGACGCTCATTGCTGCCCGTGGCCCAAGCGTTTGTGGCGGTACATCGCGTGATGGCTCATGAAGTGCGCAGATTGCAAGTCAATATACTCGGCATGCGGCGCGCAATGGCCGTGTGCCTACACCGAGGCGCGGAAGCGGAACAGGCGCGAGGCCGCTATCGAACTCCGGCAGTCATCCTGCAAGCATGTGTGGCGCCACGAATCCATCATCCAGCCAGGAGGCCGTGGCTATTCATCGTCGTGGTGCCGGAAGTGCAACATCAGCGCATTTGAGCACGCGCGCCGCAACGATCTTGGAGGGGGAGCGCATGACTGATCTTCTGGAGCTTGCCGAGCGCTGCGAGAAGGCGGCTGGCTGGGATGTTGAACTGGATAAGCTGATTTGGTTCGCGCTGGGGCCTGACAAAGAGGCCATGTGGTCATGTAGCGGGCTAAATGCACAGCGCTGGCATTGGAAAGAAGCTGACCTTCTAAAGGCTTTTTTGAGCGATCCAGCCCCCTACGGCTTCACCAAGCGATTCCACGAATACACCGGCTCCATCGACGCCGCGACGAGGTTGGTACCAAAGGGTTGGTGCATGGACTGCGGAACCGGCGGTGGGGGCTACGTGTACGGCCCCTGGTGTCGCGTATATCCCGACAGGATCGCCGGTCAGAGCGACGGCACCGGCAACCGCAACGCTTCCACAATGCCGCTGGCGATTTGCGCTGCCGCACTCCGCTCACGCGCTGGGGGCGCAGGACCGCTGAGCCGCGACAATCTGACAACGAAGGGAGAGGCTCCATGACAACCGGAATGGCTGGCGTTTACCTGATCTGCACCTTCATCGGCTTCCCCGTGCTCTGGTTCTCGATTCGAGAGTTCGCGCGCTGGATGACCTACGTCAACAATCGCGATTGAAAAGGGGCTGCCATGAGCAATAACAAACGTCTTTCCCATGTACCTTTCGACCTCGAAGCGTACCACGAGTTTAAGCGCGAAGTCGGGTCGCGCGGGTCGCGCGCATCGATCCCCAATGATGCCAACTCACCCCATACGCCGTCTGAGCAGGTGCGCGCGGCGCTTTTGGAAGCTGAAAGATTCATGGCTTATTTCGCCGGCGAGACTGGCGGCACCTTCGTGGGAAGCGGGACCCCTATCACATGCTTAGAGAAAATCCGCGCCGCGTTGACCGTCTCAGAGACACTGCCATGCCAATCCGAATTGATGGTGCTTGTCCGCCACGCCTTCAACGTCGGCATGGTCGCCGGCATGAAAGAGTTCACCTCCAGCAAAGGCGGGGCGACGTGGCAGGAGTGCAAACCAGACCTTGAATCGCGGCTCGCGGCCATCTGCGCGCCCACCCCCTCGCTCATTCGAGCCGACCGCGCGCCCGAAGTAACAAAGGAGAAGTGAACGTGACGGACTTTGCAGAGTTGAACAAACTGTTAGACGACGCGGCGCAAGGAATGGTGCCGGCCGATCTGAAAGCCAAAGGCTGGCGATACGTGGACCCACCTGGCCGGCTGTCACCGGAGGCATGGAACTATCTTCTCGATTGGATGGGGGACGGCGAGTATCAATGCATCGCCATGAGCGCCGGCAGGGACAAGCACGGCGAAGCGTTCAAGCGCGGCCAATTCTTTGTAAGTCCGCAAGGCATGAGGAACATGGCCGACAAAGAGCGTGGTCAGCGCCTCAAGCCCACCGCCACCCCCGCCCAGCCCAGCGCGGAGGGGTGAGGGATGACCGAAGATCAATGCGTCGAGCTTGAGCGCAAAGCCCGCAACTGCCGGGACAACGCCCGCGCCGAACAAGCAGTAAACGATGCCTTCATAGAGGAATATCAGCGCGGCATTTCTGGTCATCCCGACGCATCGAAAGAGACGAATGCAAGGTCTCACGAGATCTATGATTTTACTATCCGGGGCCAGCACCGCGCGCGGGATTTTCTTCGGGATGCCGAACTGTTCGAAGCCGCGGCTGCTTTTGGGCGCACCGCACTCCTGCCTCAAGACGGAAAGGTCTTGTGATGGCCAATAAATCATATTGGCAGTCTGCCTACATCGGCAACGAAAAATCCCAAGAGGCCGTCAGGTCTTGGTTCGGCTCAATGGCGGACGGGATGACCGCTTACAAGGCGGAAATTCTTTGCGACATCGCGACTGATCGCGAGAAAAAAATCAGGGCGTTCATGACCGACACCGAGAACAAGCATTATCGGTTTGAGCGCACGCTAGGCGGCAAGACCTTTTCAATTTCGAGAAAGGTATTGCCCCAACCAATCACGCGCCAAGAGCGGGGCACCCCATGAGCTTTGTTCAGCAGCGCGACCGGCTGGTTGCCGACTTCTGCGACGACAAGACCCTGAGCCTCGATGAGATCCGGCTGCATTTTGCTCACCATCTGTCACAGCCAGCTATGGAACATCTGCCCACGCCCTGCGGGGACTGCGCTGTTACCGGCGGCCTCTACACTTGTGTCTCTGCGCTATTGTCACTGCTCCCGCCCGATGAAGTCGCCTTCCACAGTGACCGATGGTTTTGCCACAACCACGGCGACCGGGCCTGCCGTGGCAACGCCAACTACCAAAGGGCTGCCGCACTCACTCCGCAGCAGCGAGACACAGAAGGAACAGGACGATGACAATCCCGTATGCGGGCGCCACAAGCGGCATGAAGGCCCGCGACGAGATCACCAAGACGCTCCAGCGGTTTGGCTGCGAGTCGGTCGGCTTCATGGACGACTTCACGGAAGGCAGCATCTTGCTCGCATTCAAGCATCGCGGCCGGCAGGTCCAACTTCGCGCATCGGCCAAGGGCTGGGCGGCGATGTCCCTGAAGGAGAAGCCGTGGTCATCGGCGCGCAAGTCCAGCAGACTGCAATGGGAACAGGCCGCGCTGGCTCAAGGCTTAATCGCCGTCAATTCGATCCTGCGCGATTGGGTGAAGGGCCAGGTGACCGCTGTCGAAACGGGCATCCTGTCGTTTGAACAGGTATTCATGCCGCACATGCTCACCGACAACGGACAGACATTGGTGGAGCGTGTATCGACGCTCAACCTGCTACCTCCGCCACAATAATCAGCCAAACCCCACCACCAAAACCGACCAAGGAGCAGGACGATGAAGAAGACTGTAAAAACTGCGGCCCCGAAGACGATCGATTTCCCGGGCTGGGTGCTGATCTCAAAAGAAGGGGACGAGAAATGGCACGTCGCATGGCTCGACGTGTTCTACCGGAAGAAGGACGCGATCGAGTTCGCCACCAATGCCGAGTGGTCGCATCCGTTCAAGGCTGTCCGAGGTCGGATCACCGTAGATCAGCCACCGCAATAATCAGCCAACAGCGCCCACCCCCACAGCGATAGGAGACGAGGAAGATGCCGACAGCAATTGCGATTGACGAAAAAGTGCATTCACCAGGACTCTACGATTCGGCCAACGGCGTGAGTTTGGTCGCGGAGCGCGTCGTGGACATCACCGACGACTGCCCCAGCAGCGAACGGACCATGCTGCTTTACACTCGGGCAAAACGCGGCCCCATCGTCCAGATCGTTCACCCGTATGACAATCAGCAATTTATGGGCTCCGCGATCCATTTTTTCATCAACGAGATTGAACCCGGCGATCCATCCTTCGACATGACCGCCCGCCGCGCCGGGCTTGATCCCATGGATATGTTCAAGCTCGTCGAGCGCCTATCCCCGCCGGCCTGACCACCCACGCGCTCAACCCGCATGACGGACAAACAGGATTTGAGCCAATGACCACGGCGATATTATACTTGCCGTACCCAATTTCCCGGTGGTAGCATGACCTGGGATGAACCTGAGGGTGCGGTAATGGCTGATGTGGTGAACCTTGATGCACTTTTGCTCAGGGAAGACTTTCTGGCCACCGAAGGCGTCGATGCTGGATCACAGGGTAAAACCGCGATCTTCGAGACCGACTTGCGTAAGGGCGAGATGTTTCTATCGACCTTACGCAAACCAGACTTCCAGCGCGAAACCGCCGCGTGGTCGCCAAATACCATACGCGACTTCGTTGAGGCGTTCGTTGAGGGTGAGTTGATTCCGGCGGTCATCTGTTGGCAGTCGCCCTCCCGGCTGAGTTTCGTGATCGACGGTGCGCACCGTCTAAGCGCAATCATCGCGTGGTTGACCGACGACTACGGCGATGGAGACAATTCAGTCAAATTCTATGACAACAACATTCCGGCCGAGCAGCGGCGGCTCGCTGATAAAACCAAACAGCTCATCAACGAAACAATCGGAAAATATGCCGACTTTCGGGCAGCGGCGTCTAATCCCGGTTCAAATCCCGCGCTGGAGCTTAAGGCGCGAGCACTCGCGCACGCTCAGATCCCGCTGCTGTGGGTAAAAGGATCAGATTCAAAGAAGGCCGAAAAGGCCTTCCTGACTATCAACCAGAAGGCGACAGTAATCGATCCGACAGAATTGAAGATCCTCAATGACCGCTTCAAGCCTAACGCTATCGTGGCGCGGTCAATCGTAAGAAACGCTACGGGATTTCGGTACTGGGCCACGTTTTCCGAACAAACCATCACCAAAATTGAGGTGACTTCGAAAGAGATATATCGGCTTCTCTATAAGCCGGAACTAAATCAGCCCATTAGGTCAATTGATCTGCCAGTTGCCGGCCACGGATATGGCTCACAGACGCTGCCGCTCATATTTGATTTTGTAAATATTTCGAACGGCATCGCAGTTACGGATGTGTCGAGATCGAAGGGGCCGAAACTAAAGCTCGCTGAGCATACTCCTCCCGTAGAAGAGGACACACTACGAGTATTAGGCGCCACCGTGAAGATTGCGCGAATGTTTACTGGGGACCACCCATCATCGCTTGGCTTACACCCGGCTGTGTATTTCTATTCAAGTAACGGTCGCCATCAGCCCACGGCTGTTCTCGCAATGGCGCAATTTGTTAAAGATTTACTGGACCAGAACAAACTCCTCGATTTTTGCGCTGCCCGTAGTCGGATGGAGAGTTTTCTTGTTTCGCACAAGATGTACATCAACCAACTCACTTCCAAATATGGAAGCATGACAAAGGGCTTCCGGCACATCAGGGACTATTTTTGGTTTATTTTTGAGCATGCTCATGCTGGAAAAAACGAATCGAAGATCGAGGCTGCGCTGGCCGACCACGAGCGCTTTCAAATCTTGGTCAAAGAGAAACCAATACTTACCAAAAAAGCGAAAGCGTTCTCGGCTGATGCCAAACAGCTAAAGCTGATAAATGACACACTGGCGAGTTCGCTAACTTGCGCCTATTGCGATGCCAAAATTGATAGCAAGTCGATGCATCTGGACCACGCCAAGGAGAAGGCTGACGGAGGCTTGGGTGTAACTGAAAATGCAGAGTGGGCGCACCCGTACTGCGATTCCACTTACAAAACATACAAGGCTAGTTTAGTCAGCGGTTGATTGGGCGTGCGGTTTTATAATTTTTTGAAACACTTCCTCAAATTCCGTGCCGCTTTCATCAACACCAAGCTCCCGAGCGGCTTCCTTGAACCGCTCGGATTGCTCTTTGTCAGTCAGTCTTGGTTTGGGTTTTTCTTTCTTTGTGCCGTCTACTTTTGCCATATGGTGGCCTATCCATGGTTAGTCGTTCGATAAGTTAAACGCTTGCCGACGACGCCTCTTAATGCGCGCTCTGCCCGCGCAACGTCGTCAACACCAAGAGCGATGCGGTTAGAATAGCGGAAATCAAACTCGCTCAAATATCGGTGCAGGTGCTTCTCTTTACAATGTTGGTAGACGCCCTTCATGCCGCGCTTGAAGATCGAATAGAAACCCTCAACGGTGTTGGTGGTCACGTCGCCGCGCGCGTACTCTTCGCGCTTGTGATTGACGGTTTCGTGGCTGGCGAACTCGGGGCCAATACTCTTGTAGGCAGCGCCTTCATCGGTCATCAGGCGGGTTTCGCGGCTAAGGTTGTCGCGAATGATCGGCTGCAAGTCAGCAATGCGGACGCCGTCGACATGGAAGCTGCGGGCAGGACCGCCGCGCTCAACGAGGGTGAGAACAACGTTCATGTTGGACCATGCGTTGCGACCCTTTTTAGGTTGGCCCTCCAGCCGACCGATGAAGGTTTCGTCCGCTTCCACGATCCTGCCAGCGCCGCCCATAGGCTCAACGCCGGTCACGCGCATGGCCTCGCGGATGCGATGAGAGATAAACCAAGCGGTCTTAAGGGTGCAGCCAAGGGTACGGTGAAGCTGGTTGCTGCTGATCCCCTTTTTGCTGGACGACATGAGGAAGATCGCCTGCAGCCAATGGCGCATGGGAACGTGACTGGCTTCGAAAATGGTTCCGACCTTCACGGTGAAGGGCTTGCGGCACTGATAGCACTTGTAAGCGCCGATCCGGGTGCTTTTGCCGCCCATCTTGGAAATGCGCTCTACGCCGCTGCAATGCGGGCAAACCGGACCGTTCGGCCAAACGCGGGCCTCAACGAAGGCGTAAGCCGACTCTTCGTTGTGAAAGTGCTTGGCTGAAAGAACTGACTTCATGACGAAATCTCCCTGTGCCGCAACACTAAGTCAACGGTTTGGGTACGTCAAGTATAATATCGCCGACCGAATACTACGAACGCAAAGCGCGAAATTTAGCGGACCGATGGGCTGACGGAAATAGCGCCGCGTTCAAATACATTCTGGCCGCGCTACTGGAAGCCGCCGCCCCGCCGGCTGCAAGCGCGGATGCGGTGAGGGCGGCGCTGGAGCCATTGGCCCGTATCGCTCGCTTGCGCGATGAGGACATGGACGTGCCGGCGGCTGATGAGCAGATTCTCTTCAGATTGCCCGCCTATCAGGATGTCGGGATAACGATGGGTGATTGCCGCAAGGCTCTCGCCGCCCTCTCCACCGCGCCAGTAGCCGGGGCCGATGCCGCGATGCGGGAGCGGGCGGTGAAGGTGGAAGAAGCTGCGCAGGCCGTGATCGACCGTTGGGAAAGCCCGGCGTGGAAGGATCGGCCGGCCACCGCAACCTACATCAACAATTTGCGCGCGGCTCTCTACTCCCACGATGCGCCGCCGCAGCTATGACCCAGGAGCGTTGAACTGTGCCGAAGTGGTGCCTAACGCCAGAAGAAGATGCTAGAGTTCAGGCAGTATTCGAGGGAAAACCATGACCGAACCGGAATCACTCGCTCAATCCCTCCACGAAGAAAGCGAAGCGCTGCGCCGCCGGATGGTACATGCCACTCGGCCGAAGGGTCCACTGTCGATGGACCAGGCCATTGCCTTGCATCAAAGGATGGAGGGAAGTCCCGATCTGCCGCGACTGCCACAGATTACGGCTGGGGACGTAAATCTGATCCGCCAATGGTACAATGCGGTGTGCGATCTTAACCCGGGATATTTGGAGCCAAAGGACCATGAACTAGCTCAGAAATTGGGCTTTCATGTTCCCCGAGACGTGCGCTCCTAAGCAGCCATCAGTACGCCGGGATTTCCGGCATACTGCCCACGCACTGTTGAGCGATGACTCCGCCGTCACGAAAAGCACCGAACCGCCACCCCACAGTCTGAAATTAAGGCGACCAATGCCGACTTGCACCAAAGAACACCCAGCCCCTCCAGGGGAGCCGATCTACCCCGGAGCTGTAGCCGCCAAGTGGGCTGACCCCGTATGGGAACATCCAGACACGGTGGCCACCGAAGGTGTCACGTCAATCGACTTCAATCGCGATTTCGACGTCAAGTGCAAATGGTGCGGCGGCCAACTACCTCGCCTCTGAGCGAAAGCCGAGGACGGCCCTTTTCTCCCGAATAGTCCCAAGGTACAACACGGCATGAAGTGCCATCAGTGTCCGACCCCCGCCTTTTATCGTATCGAGCATTTCGGCCAGGACGTGCCGATCTGCTTAGACTGCTATACAAAGCTTCGCTCGCTCAATCACGTCGAGTTCCTGATGAACGCCGCGATGCTGAACCAGGCACAGGATGATATGGACGCTATGATGCCGTTCGGTTCATCTGGGGGCCGCATCCCAATTGGCGAGATAGCCCGAGCAATGAAAAAACCCTCACACGTCTACAACAACATCAAGGTTTCCAACTCCCAGGTCGGCGTGCTCAACACTGGCGATCTTGCCAAGATTGATGCGGTCATCACGATAAGCACGGGGTCCGACATCGGTCCGATCGGCGACCAGCTGAAGGCGCTCACCCAAGCAGTTGTTGACTGCGGCGAAATGAACGACGTCGTAAAACGAGACATGATCGATTTGATCAATGTCCTTGCCACCCAAATTGTCAGCGCAAAAAGCGAGCGGAAACCCTCTGTCATTACGTCTCTCTACAAGACGATCGAGGATCGGGCGAAGGGCTTTGCGGCCATTTCAACCGTCGCCAACGCGCTCGGCGCCGAAATCGGGCGCTTGTTCGGCTGACCGCAGCGCTCTTGGGCAAGGATGACGCCGCCGCCAACAGCCGCTAGGCTGCCCGGATGCCCAAGCGCTTGAAGCGCGATGCTATCCTTGGATCTTCACCCACTACGTTCCGGGTGATCCTGACCATGGAAGATGGTTACCGGCTCCACATTGGGAGCGTGAAGAAGAAGACTGGCCGGGGCGCACGGGGAATGTATTGGGCATGGTCGGCGCCGGGCGCCCATGGACAAGCCTCCACGCGTGAGGAGGCCGCGGAGGCTATTCGGGCTGCCTGGCTGGCTGTGACTGAGGCTGCTATGGCGGCCTTCCGCCGCGAGTAAGAATTGGCCACCACTAATATACCTCAGTATACCTCAGTAACTCGGCCGCTTCAGCAGGTCCGGCAGCCGGGAGATTGCCTTCGCTACCCGGCGCGCCTCCTCTCGCTTCATGTGATGGTCGGCATACTGAAAGCTCCGAGCGTGAAGATCCTCGCGATGCGAGACCGAGCAGATGAAGAACCCAGTCGCATCGAACACCCGGAAGCACTGATCGTCGCCTTCTTGGACGGACCACGGCGGGGTGAATTTGCGCAGGTTGTCCGTCATCGCCGCACGGTCGGCCCATTGATGACCTTGCCCGAGGCGTAGGTCGGCCGCTTCAGCCTTTCCTCCCCGTTCAGGCGCTCACGCTCAGTGCAAAGCCCATCCACCTTCTCCTGCATTCGAGCCAGGAGAGCGTCCGCAGACGTCGTGCTGACGCCGGCCTCGGCCAGCTGCTGGATATCTTTCCGCTGCCGGCGGATCTGTACGCGCATGCGCTCGATTTCGACCCTGATATGGTCCAGTCCCATAGCCATCTCCAATTCGGAGCCATGAGAACAAAACAGAAACGTTTTGGCAAGCCGCTAGGGGTTGTGGGGCGACTGGACCACGCCAGCTAGACGAGACAAACTGCCGCCATGTGCAACCTTTACTCGATGACGAAGAACCAGGCGGCGATCCGCAACCTGTTCAAAGTGGAACGGGACAGCGCCGGCAACTTGCCATCCATGCCGGGCATCTTTCCGGACTACCCGGCCCCGATCGTGCGCAACACAGCGGACGGCCGAGAACTAGCACTCGCCCGATGGGGTATGCCGTCGTCGCAGCTCGCGCTGATGCAGGCCGCCAAGAAGCGCGCCGCCAAGCTGGAGGCGAAGGGCAAGCAAATCGACTTCGCGGACCTGCTCCGGAAGGAGCCGGACAGCGGCACGACCAACATCCGCAACACCAGCAGCAAGCACTGGAAGCGATGGCTCGGGCCTGAAAACCGCTGCCTGGTGCCGTTCACGTCGTTTAGCGAGTTCAACAGGGAATCCGGCGGCGACATCTGGTTTGCCCTCGACGAAACGCGTCCGCTGGCATGCTTCGCCGGGATCTGGGCCAACTGGACATCCGTCCGCAAGGTCCGGGAAGGTGAAACCACCAACGACCTCTACGGCTTCCTGACCACCGAGCCGAACGGTGTTGTCGGAACGATCCACCCCA
>NZ_JAQGJT010000113.1 GCF_028290495.1 Tardiphaga sp. | reverse complement strand
AGACCCGCCGCCTGCTTGGCGCCGTTGTCGGCCTGATCGGCCTTGCGGTAACGAGGCGGCTGGGCCGGCGCGGCGGCGGTCCGCTTGCCGGTCTAGCGACGCTGCTGCTTCTGGCGCTGTGCCCGACATTCTACGGGCATATGTTCATGAACCCGAAGGATGCACCGTTTGCGGTTGCGATGGTGGTCCTGATGCTCGGCCTGGTCCGCCTGGCTGAGGAATATCCGGCCCCCTCGCCGCGGACCATTCTGATTGTCGGCCTCGGTGCCGGCCTGTCGATCGGATCACGCATCCTCGGCGGTCTCGCGCTGGTCTATGCGGTGGCCGGTTTTCTCCCGCTGTTGCTCGAAGAAATTCACACCCACAGCGCCCGCGACGCCGCGCATCGCTTCTTTCACGTGGTCTATGTGCTGCTCCCCGGCCTGGTCCTGGGTTACCTCGTGATGGGCCTGATCTGGCCGTGGTCGATCATGGAGCCCGGCAATCCGTTCCAAGCCCTGACCTATTTCTCGCACTTCTTCGAAAAGCCGTGGAAGGAAATGTTCGACGGCGCGCTGGTGTCGGTGCCGGACATGCCGTGGTCGTATTTGCCGACCCTGTTCGCACTGCAACTGCCCGAAGGCCTGCTGTTCCTCACCCTCGGCGGCGTGGTGCTGACCATCATGTCGCTGTCGCGCGACAGCGTGTCGCCGCGCCGCAAGACCATCCTGCTGATGCTGACCTTCGCGGCGATGCTGCCGCTGTTGATCGCGATGGTGAAGCGGCCTGCGCTGTATAACGGCATCCGGCATTTCATCTTCGTGATCCCGCCGATGACCGTGCTGGCCGGCGCCGCCTTTGCGTGGGGCATGGACTGGCTGCGCGTCAATCACCGTGGTGCACAGGCCGCCGCGGTCGCGGTGTTCTCGTTCGGCCTGATGTTGCCGGCGGCCGAGATGATCCGGCTGCATCCCTACCAGTACACCCACTTCAACTATATCGCCGGCACCGTGCGCCAGGCCGACGCGCTGTACATGCTGGACTATTGGGGCCTCGCGCTGAAGCAGGCTTCCGACGCGCTGAAAGAGCAGATTACCGAGCGCCAGGAAAGCCCGCCGGCCGGCCGCAAATGGAAGGTCGCCGTCTGCGGCCCGCAGCGCCCGGCCCAGGTCGCCCTCGGTCCCGATTTCACCATCGGCTGGGACAGCCACGCCGCCGACTTCGCGATGACGCTCGGCGAGTTCTACTGCAAGGGCCTCACGGCGCCCGTGATCGCCGAGATCAAGCGCGACGACGTCATCTTCGCCCGCGTCTACGACATCCGCGGCAGCAGCATCTCCAGCCTGCTGGCGATCCCGGCGCCGTAGCCCCTGACACGGATTTCGCCGTCTCCCGCGCGCGCCGTTCCATAGTCATCCCGGGACGAAACGACCTGATGGTCTCAAGCCGTTTCGTCCCGGTATCTTGTCGCGCTCAAATCGAAGCGAGCGTCCCGATCAAACCTCGACGCGATCGAAGAACTTGCGCACGATTTGCGCGCACTCATCGGGATGGGTCGCCGCGACGTGATAGGAATCGCCGGGCAGAACTTCGAGCTTCGAACCCGGTATCGTCTGTTGCCACGTCCTGACTGAATCGACGCTGGCCAGGCCGGACCCGGTCGTCGTGATAATGACCGTCGGGCATTTGATATCCGGCAACTCGGCCGTGATATCGACCGTCGGCACCATCTTCAAAAACGCTTCAAGGGTCGAAGCCGCCGTCTTCGACATCAGATTGACCCACCAGTCGATGGCGGCCGGCGGCAGCGAGGTGCCGAGCCGGAATGCGGTGGTCTCGCGGACCCACGGCTCGACGCCCTGTTCGCGGATCTGCTGGCGCCACCCTGGCGCGCGGTCCGCAAACGAGGTGAGCGAGGCCGGGGCGGCGACCCCGGCAACGGCGATCACCCGCTCCGGGTATTTGGCGGCAATGTGCAACGCCAGCGCCCCGCCAATCTTGCCGCCGATCAGAAACACACGATCCAGTTTCAGGGAATCGAGCAGCTTGATGATATCGGCGCCGAGCCGATCGAACAGATAGGTGTAGTCGCCTTTCATCGGCGTCGAATCGCCATAGCCACGCAAATCGGGACGCACCACGAGGTGGTGGGTCGCAAAGTAAGGCACCCATCGCCGGAATGCTTCGCCGCTTTCGGCGAGGCCATGCAACATGACCACCGGAGCCCGCGTGTCCCAGGGAAACAGATAGTCATCGACCCTAACCGCAAGTTCGCAATCGTCGCTGACGCGAACCTTGGAAATGTTGCTTGTCATTAGATGCACCTTGTTCCCCCGCCATCGATGTTGATGCAGGTTCCTGTAATGAATGAAGCGCGCTCCGAACAGAGGAACGCGACCATGCCGGAGACTTCTCCGGGCTGACCGACGCGTCCCAGTGGCACCGACGCGATGGCGGCGGCACTCACCGCGCCGGCAGCCTTGTTGTCGATCGCGGCGGTCTGTGAGAGCAGCGCGTCCCAACGCTCGGTTTGAACCGGGCCCGGATTCACGCCCGTCACGAGCACGTTGTCCGCGGCGCATTCTTCCGCCAGAGCCAATGTAAAATTCAGGAGCGCCGCATTGACGGCCCCGCCCGTCATATAAGCGGCTCTTGGCTGATGCCCGCTGCGGCCGATGATGTTGACCACGCGCCCCCAGCGACGCTCGCGCATCGCGGGCAGGACATTGCGGGCGCAACGCACGTAGCCCATCAGTTTCAGATTGAGCGACTTTTCCCAAACCGCATCGGGGGTTTCGGAAATGCGGCCCATCGGCGATGCACCGGCATTGTTGACGAGAATGTCGATACGACCAAACGCCTGACGCGCCGCATCCATGGCTTTCTCGACATCCTCCAACCGGGTCATGTCGCCCGCAAAGGCGATCACGCGCCGGCCGCTCGCTTCCGAGATTTCCCTTGCCGCCGCCTGAAGGCGGTCGGCGTCACGCGCGACGATCATCACGTCGGCATTTTCGGCGGCCAGTTCGGCGGCGATTGCCCGACCGATACCGATACTGCCGCCCGTCACGACGGCGACCTTGCCGGTCAGGTTCAAGTCCATGGAAACTCCATTCTCGCTATGCGTCCTATAGTTGGCGGGAAAACCCGGGCTAGTTCGCCGACGCTCCGGAAGCGCGAATGATCCCCGTCCACTTTACGGTGTCTTCGGCGAGGAATTTTCCGAAGGCGTCGCCGGAAAGATCGCCGGGTTCAGCGCCCAGTTCAGCGAAGCGTTTTTGCACATCGGGAAGCTTCAGGATTTCAGTGATCTCGCTGGTCAGTTTGGCGAGAACAGGCGCAGACGTCTTCACGGGCGCCACGAGACCAAACCAGGCGAAGGCTTCAAAGCCGGGAATACCGGATTCCGCTACGGTCGGCACATCAGGCAGCGCGGTCGCGCGCTTCGCGCCGGCAACCGCGATCGCGTTGATCGTCCTGGATTGCACCTGCTGCAGCAACGCCGGCATGTTGTCGAACATCATCGGGATCTGCCCGCCCAGCAGATCATTCATGGCCGGAGCCGCGCCTTTGTAAGGAACGTGCACGATGTTGATGCCGGTCATGCTCTTCAGCAACTCGCCGGCGAGATGGTTGGTCGCCCCGATGCCCGACGATCCGAAATCGATGGTGCCGGGCTTCTGCTTGGCGAGCGCCACCAGTTCCGCGACATTCTTGACGGGGAACGCCGGATTGACGACGAGCACGATCGGCACCGTCGCGATCAACGACACCGGCGCGAACACCTTGGCCGGATCAAAATTCATTTTCTTGTAGAGCGCGATATTTGTCGTCAGCGGCGGCGGCGCGGTCAGCAGAAGCGTATATCCGTCGGGCTCCGAAGTGGCGACCGCCTCAGCACCGATATTTCCGGCGGCCCCCGCGCGGTTGTCGATCAGGAACGGCTGCCCGTTCCGCTCCGTCAATTTCTGCGCCACGATACGCGCCAGGATGTCGTTGGAACCGCCCGCCGGAAACGGCACCACGATCTTCACGGGGCGGGAAGGATAGGTGTCGGCCCTGGCGGCTCCCGCGAGCATCATGGCGCTGCAGGCAAGCAGGATGGCGCGACGGCTGAATAGCTGCATGGTACGTTTCCTCGGTTTTGTTTTTATCTTGCTGCGCAAGGTTTTATGGCGAATGGCGACCGCTGGATCGCCGCTCCGGATCATTGTCCGGGACTGTTCGCAAACTGAATTCTGTCAGGGGATCTCGGTGGTAAGGATTTGCCATCTAAGGAACCGTCAACAATATTGTCAACAATATTGTTGACGGCGTTCGCATTGCCCCTTAGTCCAGCAAAATCGGCGATTGCTTCATCGAAAGTTGCAGCCGCTGCGAGCCGAAGGCGCTGAACGACCGGGGATTCACCATGGCGAAAACGCACATCATCAAGATCGAGAATGTGAACATCATCGAGCGAGGTGGTGGCGTTCAGACTACGCCGTTGATCACGCGCCATGACGCGGCCGATGCAAAGTTCACGACCGGCATGAGCGTTTACCCGAAGGGCAAGGGCGCATTCCCCCATCTTCACAACTGCGATGAGCAGGTCACTCTGCTGGAGGGGGTCGGAGAGTGCGAAGTCGAAGGCGTGGTGACGCCGCTGGTGCGTTACGACAGCACCTACATCCCCGCCGGAAAGGTCCACGCCTTTCGCAATACCGGCGATACGCCGATGCGCATCCTGTGGATCTACAGCTCGATGGAAGTTACGCGCACGTTCGAGGGAAGCGATGAAGAAGTGGAGCATCTCTCCGCAAGGGATCTGATGTCGAAGTAGACCGGCCAGCAGCCCTTGTTAGGCACGCAAGCTTATCAAGGGCGACGCTGGAATTCACCAAAGTAGCGCATCGCGAACACCGACTTTTCGACTCTCAGCCTATTGGATGTATGCAGGCCGTTCGACGGACAACCTCCTGCTCCACTCGAGCGCCCGTCCGCTGAAAAATCAGACAATGGAATCGAGTGATGCTCAGAGAAACGCCGTCGATTCCCGCTGCCGATTCCAGTTCGGCACAAGCCGCCGCGGCCAGCAGGGTCCTCAACGAAATTCGCTTTGATATTCTTTTCGGCCGGCTGCGTCCGCGCGAGCGACTTCTCGAGACTGAATTGTCGCAGCGGTTCGGCGTCGGCCGCTACCTCATCCGCAGCGTTCTCACCGAGCTTCAGCGCGTCGGACTGGTCGAACTGCGGCAAAACCGCGGGGCGGTCGTCAAGGACCCGGTAACGTCGGACGTCGATCATCTCTACGATTTGCGCGCCGTCCTGCAGCGCGAGGCGGCCAACAGGATTCCGCTGCCGGCCGGCAAGGAGTTGCTGGACGCATTGGCGGCTCTTAACGCCCGCTACCTCTCCAGCCTGACGGAAGGCGAACCCGGCGGGGTTGTCGAAGCCAACGAGGATTTTCACAAGATGCTGTTCGGCGCTTGCGGCAATCCCTACCTGGCGGAGATGATCGAGCAACTGTGGCAGAAGACCGCCACGATCCACTGCTCGGCCATGGGTTCACCCTACCTTTCCGGTCGATCGCATCAGGAACACATCGACATGATCGAGGCGCTCAGGGTGGGCGACAGGACCACCCTGGTCCGGTTGTGCGTCGACCACATGCTGCCTGCCTTCGAAGCCTACAAAGCCGCACACGGAGGCTGGTCGACGCGGAGCTAAAGCCCTGTCCGGCCGTGATCCGACGCGATCCCCTCGTTTGAACACCCATCCAAAAATCCCGGAGGCCAGCCATGTCGACGTCAACGCCGCAGATCGTCCTCGATCACGTTCATATTTACACCGCCAATCCGGCGGCATCCGCAAAATGGTTCGCGGACTCGCTGGGCGCTGAAGTCGTCACGTCGCCCATTCGCATCGAAGCCAAGCTCGGCGGCCTTCGCGTCTTCTTCGAACAGGTATCGGAAGCCGACGCGGTTGGCGCTGCGCCGACCTCGCCCCACAAGGGGTATGACCATCTGGCTTTTGCCGTGAAGGATCTGGATGCCCTCGCCGCCGACATGAAAAGCAAGGGCGTCGTTTTCACCAGGGAACCACTGACCATCCGGCCGGGCGTTCGCATCTGCTTTATCGAAGGACCGGACGGCATCTCCATCGAACTGCTGGAGCGGGACGCGAAATACACCTGACCGGCGCCACCGGCTTGTGCACCGGCGTCGGCAAACGGCTCAATGCGACGCGTGAAATCGAACGTCGCCATTGTTCAGGAAGCACGTCTTGCTGAACAAGCGGAGATCGACGGGATTAGGCAACCGGACATCATCCAGATCCGGACATGGCTTCAATGATGGATCGTACGCGCGGTCGATCTGCGAGATGAAGACAAGGATCACTCCGCTGCGGCGCGCGAAAGTCTGCAGCGTACGGACCTGAACCATCAATTCCGGTTTGTCGCGCCTTTGATCCAGCAGCTGCAGATAGTCGACGACCACCAACGTGCCGCGCGGCACGTTGGCCAGTTTCGCGACGATGTAATCGGCGCTGATATCGTCGGAATTATCGAACGTGAACAGGCCATCGAAGTCCGCAGGCGCCACGCCAATGGCGCGGAAGCGATCCAGCACTTCCTTCTCCGTGTATTCCAGCGAGAGGAACACACTGCGATGTCCGGACTTCATCGCTTCCACGGCCAACCCGAGACTCATCAGGGTCTTGCCGTGGCCCGGGCGCGCGCCCAACAGCAGCAGATCGCCGGGAGATAGCTGCGCAAACAGTTTTGCCGCCGGCATGGAAGAAGACGCCCGGGACACCAGCAAACTCCAGCTGGCAAAACCTTCCTGCGCAGCGATGCGATCGAGCGCTTCGTGCAGCGGAATGTTGTCCGTGCGGGCTAAAAGCCCGGCGTTGCGCTTCAATCGATGGATGGGCGCTGAGAGTTGCATGTCGGTAACCTCCCGTTGCGAACGACGTCACAACCCTTCCCTATGCGTGGTGTCCGAACAGTGGGTTCGATGATCAGACAGCCCCGCATGAATGATGCTTTCCCGTCGGAGGGGGAGGCGTGAGCCGCGCCAGAATCAAAAGCTAGCGCAATCCCGCCCGAGTCGAAACGGCCGACGTCTCGCTCCCCCGGACGGGAACAAGGCCCGGCCCCGCTCGATCCGACGACGTCGCTCATGCGCAGAAACCCGGGCAGTCGGACTGGACGGGTTTCGGCTACGATTCAGCGTCACTCATGCCGCCCAACTCATTCGCCACAGCATGACTGGCCCGCAATCCGTCTGGCTTGCTGCCCGCAGGCGGCGGGACTAGAGTTTCGTCAGCCAACCACAAGCATTGCAACGGGAGAGATCATATGTCGCCAGCTGAAGCGCGTCTCAAGGAAGTGCCGGCCAAAATGTCCGAGGCCGAGTGGGCGCAGCGCGTCAACCTTGCCGCCGCCTATCGTCTCGTCGCCTATTACGGCTGGGACGATCTGGTCGACACCCACATTTCCGCCCGCGTCCCCGGTCCCGAGCACCACTTCCTGATCAACCCCTACGGGCTGATGTTCGATGAGATCACCGCCTCCTGCCTGGTCAAGGTCGACCTGCACGGCAATCTGCTCAGCGAGAGCGAATACAACATCAACCCGGCCGGCTTCACCATCCATTCGGCGATCCACGAGGTCCGCGAGGACGCCGGCTGCGTGATGCATCTGCACACGCCGGACGGTACCGCGGTGGCCTCCTGCCTGGAAGGCCTGCAGCCTTTGAACCAGACCGCGCAACTCGTCACCCACGATCTCGCTTATCACGACTATGAAGGCATCGCGCTCGACCACGACGAGCGCCCGCGCCTGCAAAAGGATATTGGCGAGAAGAACTTCATGCTGCTGCGCAACCACGGCACGTTGACCGTCGGCCGCTCGGTAGCCTCGGCGTTCGAGCGCATGTTCCATCTGGAACGCGCCTGCACCATGCAGGTCCGCACCCGCATGCTCGGCCCCGTCGCTTATGCGGTGGACCAGGCCGTCATCGACAAGAACACCGCCGTGGTCTCGAACCCCGATCGCGCCGAACTACGCTCGACCAAGCTGGTCTGGCCGCCGCTGCTGCGCAAGCTCGACCGTCTCGACCCCTCTTACAAGAACTGAGTTTTGCGCTATAAGGAGGTCACAAGACCTCTGCACTGAATCAAAACGCCGTCCAATTTCGGACGGCGTTTTTTTGTGCGTGCGCGCAGCGCGCTTGCTTCGACCAAAGTCGATCAGCCCCTACGGCCGCATGAACATGAAGTCCGTATCGGGATCGCAATTGTCGGCGACGAAGCGAAGCTCCGACTGGACGTCGGCCGCACTTCTTGTTTCGAGATATTTGGAGACAAGGAGACCGAGCAGCGAACGGCAGACGCCGTCATGATCGACGCCGGCGGCTTGCGCCTCGGCCATTGCTGCGGCGAAATGGCTCTTCGCGATATCGGTTGCGGACATCTCGACTCCCTTTTCGTCCTTGCACCATGAAAGCCCGGTGCCGCCCTTGATCTGCGTCAAAGCCTGGCGCTGAGAAGTCAGCGCGTCGTTTGCAGCCCGGATATCGCTTCGCTCATCCGGGCTACGCGCTACATTTTACTACCTCTTCGCCGCCGCCAGTGCGCCCAAAATCCGTACCCACGACCGAATGCCCTTGTGGAAGCTTTTCAGGTCGTACTTCTCGTTCGGCGAGTGGATGTTGTCGTCGTCCAGCCCGAAACCAATCAGCACGGTGTCGAGCCCGAGCGTGCGCTTGAAATCCGCGACGATCGGAATCGAAGCGCCTGAGCCGATCAGCAGCGCTTCCTTGCCCCACTCCTCGGTCAGCGCGGCGCGCGACGCCGCCAGCGGCTTCATGTTCCAGTCGAGCGCTATCGCCGGTGCATTGGAGTGATCGAGAAACTCCGCCTTGCAGTCGGCCGGCAACCGCGCGGTCACAAAAGCGCGGAACGCATCGCGGATGGTGCGCGGGTCCTGGCCGGCCACGATGCGGAACGAGACCTTGGCGGAGGCGTGCGACGCGATCACCGTCTTGGAGCCCTCGCCGGTATAGCCGCCGAAAATGCCGTTGATGTCGCAGGTCGGCCGCGACGTGATCTGCTCGATCAACTCGCGGTTCTTCTCGCCGGCCGGGATCGAAAGCCCGATCGGCCCCAGGAACGACGCCGCTGTGAGGCCGAGCTTCTTCCACTGTGCCAGAATATCGGCCGGCAAATCCTTCACGCCGTCATAGAAGCCGGGAATCGTGATGCGGCCGTTGTCGTCATGCAGCGCGCCCAGAATTTTCGTCAGCACGCGGATCGGGTTCTGCGCGCCGCCGCCATAGATGCCGGAATGCAGGTCGCGGTTGGCGGCGGTGATCTTCACCTCCTCGTAGACGAGGCCGCGCAGCGAGGTGGTGATGGCCGGCGTCTCGGGGTCCCACATGCCGGTGTCACAAACCAGCGCGAAATCGGCGGCGAAATCCTTCTTGTGCTGCTCCAGGAACGGCACGAAGTTCTTCGAGCCGACCTCCTCCTCGCCCTCGATGACGATGGTGAGATCGAGCGGCAGCGAACCCGTGACGTGAACCCACGCACGGCAGGCCTCGATGAAGGTCGAGAGCTGGCCCTTGTCGTCCTGCGCGCCGCGCGCGACGATGATGTCGCGGCCATCGGCATGTTTGGTGACCACCGGCTCGAACGGCGGGCGATTCCACAGTTCCAAGGGATCGACCGGCTGTACGTCGTAATGGCCGTAGAACAACACGTGCGGCCGCGCGCCGGTGTTGCCCTTCGCCGTGGCGACGATCGCCGGATGTCCGGCGGTCGGCCGCACTTCGGCGTTGAAACCGAGCGTCGCGATATCTGCCGCCAGATGCGCCGCCGCCTGCTTGCAGTCCTCGGCGAAAGCCGGATCGGCGGAGATCGACTTGATCCGCAGCAGCGCGAACAGGCGTTCAAGCGAATGATCGAAATCGGCATCGACGCGATCGAGGACCGGCTGCAGCTGCGACGTGGACATGGCGGATTTCCCTTAAGCGACTCTCTCTGGAACTTCAGATGAATCTAGCAGCGGCGGCGCGTGGTGCATATGCCAGATCAGGCCGCCGACCAGCAGCGCGGTCGCCAGCAAATTGTTGCCCCAGGCCTGCAGCATCGCCGGAAACACCGGCAGCGACAGCACCATCAACACGCCGACGATGCCGAGCAGCGTCCACGTGCCAGTCCGCACCTTCGGTCGCGCGTCGAACGCCGCGCGATGCATCAAGACCGTCAGCGGCATGAAAAGCCACATGAAGTAATATTGCCGCGCCAAAGGCGACGCCACCGTCATCAGGCAAAACAGAATACCGAGCTCTTCCGCCGTCGAACGCTCCGTCATCTTCCGGTAGGCGGGAATGACACAGATGAAGCCGAGCCCGATCAGCCCGATCACCGCCAGCACGATCCAGTTCGCGGTCTTGTAGGACACATCGAGCACGTTCATGTATTCCGGCGCGTGCCGGGGGTCGTCCATGTAATAGTTGATTGGCCGCACCAGGCGGTGCGTCACCGCGATCAGCGACTGGTTGACCCACGACCAGTTCTGCTCGTCGCGCTGGCCAAACCCCTTCTCCGAACTGGAGCCGACCATTGCCGAGAACCAGGTCTTGAGTTCGGCCGCGTTGCGCTCAAAACCACGCACCGGCGCCGGCATCACATAAAGCAGCGCCAGCGTCGCCACGACCATGCTGGCGGAAGCCGCCCAGCGCCGTCGCCACAGCAGATAGGGCAGCACCGCGACCGGAAACATCTTGATGGCGGTCGCCAGCGCGAACATGCTGCCACCTAGCCAAGGTCGGCCCTTCTGCATCCACCAGAAGCCCAGCAGCATCATCGCCAGCAGCACCAGGTTGGGCTGGCCGAGATCGTACTGATCGAACACGAAGGTGACGGTGGCGAAGCCCGGCAATGCGGCGAGCCACGGCGCCGGAATCTTCTTCGAGCCGGTCATCGCATTGGAGAGCTGGCTGGTGATCGCCCACGCCGCCGAATTCAGGATCGACAGGCCGAGATATAGCGGGATCTTGCCGAACCAGGCGGGGATCGCCAGCATCACCGCCGGCGGCGGCGGATAGATAAAATCAAGCGCGCCGTTGGTGATGCTCTTGTAGAGATCGCCACCGGTCAGCACCTGACGCCCGGCCCAGAACCACAGCGCATAGTCCTTGGTTTTACCGTTGCCGAAGATCTCCGGCACCAGCACGTCTGCCGTCAGCAGCACACAGCAGAACAGAAAAAGCACATCGAGCGGCTGCCGCAACGACGGCCATCGCAGTACCGGCGTCTCGCCGTCATTCTCAGTCAATTCGCCGTTCCCGATGCCGTTCCTTCGAACTGGGGAGGTAGCAGACAAAGCCCGCCCTGCAAACCGGCCCGGCGCGCCCATGACGTGGCGGCGGACGCAGGGTGCCCAAATGCGCATGCGTTCACCAGAAACATTCAGCAACTTGTGGTCGTACCATTCGCGCTTTACGATGACCCCGGATGCTCCACCGATCGGCCATCACATGATCCGTGAATTTTCCCGCCGTTACTGGCCGTGGTTGGTGCTGTTCGTCGTCGCCGCGGCGTATTATCCACGCTTCGTCCATCCTGGCGGCATGGTGCTGTACCGGCACGCCGCCGAATGCGTGTGGACGCAGCAGATCTTGCAGGTCTGCGACGTCGCCTTCACCTACCCGCCGGCCTTTGCCTTCGTGATGCTGCCCTTCGTGGCGATGCCGCTGTGGCTGGCGGTGCTGATCTGGTACCTGATCACGCTTGCCTGCACCGCATGGTCGCTGGTGCTGTGCCGCCGGCTGGCGCTCGGCCTGATCCCCGGCCCATGGACGGAGAACGAGCTGGGCTGGTTTGCGGGGCTCAGCTTCCTGCTCAGCCTGAAGTTCATCCTCGCGGTCTATGAGGACCAGGCCTACGACCTTCTGGTGCTGCCGCTGACGCTGTGGGGCATCCTGGCGCTGGTCGAGCGTCGCGATCTCGCGGGCGGCGCCTCGCTCGCTTTCGCCGCCGCGCTCAAGGTGACGCCGCTGATCTTCCTGCCCTATCTGCTGTTCAAGCGCCGCTTCGCCGCAGCCGGCCTGTTCGTCGTCGTGCTCCTCGCGGCGTCGTTTAGCGCCGACCTGTTCTTCACCCCGCAGGGCGGCGTGCACGGCTATTTCATCACCTGGCTGCACGAAGTCGCCGCCCCCGGCCTGTTCGAGAATTCCACCGCGGCGAGATACGCGTTCTGGGACGGCGCCAATCCGTTCAACCTGTCGCTGCGCGGCATGACCGCACTGGCGATCGACCAGACCGCCTGGCAGTCCAGCTTCGTGCCGATCCTGCGCGCGACGCAACTGCTGTTCGCGGTGCTGATCGGCGCGCTGTTCCTGGTGGCGCTGGGCTGGGAGCTGATCGCGGTGGAGGGCTCCTTACTGTTCATCGCGATGCTGATGCTGTCGCCGATGTCCGGTCGCGGCCATTTCGTGACGCTGATGCTGCCGTACTGCGTACTGGTCGCCGCCTGCATCAAAGACAACAGGACAAAATGGCTCGGCGTCGCCGTGCTCGTGCTCAGCTTCTTCCTCGGCACCGGCATCCCCCGCGATATCGCGCCGCGCGGCTGGACCGAGTTCATGCGCATGCACAGTGATATCAGCTGGGGCACGCTGGTGCTGATCGTCTATCTCGCGATGCTGATGATCTTCCCGCAACGCTGGGGCATTGCAAGGACGAAGGCCTAACGAGCCACCACACTCCGCTGTGATCGCCCGGCTCGACCGGGTGACGACAGTCTTCATCGTGGCATCGACGCGCCCGCCTCACTCCTTGCCCCGGACAACCTCAGCGCTTCAGAATTCCGCCCAAGGTGCCGCGCACGATCTCGCGGCCGATCGAACCGCCGAGCTGGCCACCGACCGACTTGCCGAGGCTGGCGACGATTCCACCGACCACCTTGTTGGTGACCGAGCGCGTCACGCTGCGCGCGATCACCTGTCCGGTCGTCATCTTGCCGCGCTGGCCGGTGCCGAAGATGCTGCCGACGATCGAGCCGAGCTGTCCGAGAATGCCGCCGCCACCGGCCGCCCCACCCTCCGCCGTAGCCGCCGTGCCGGCGATCCGCCGCTGCAGCATTTCGGAGGCGGAATCGCGATCCACCATGGTGTCGTATTTGCCCTTCAGCGGGCTGCCATTGATAATCGCGGTACGTTCCTGCGGCGTCAGCGGCCCGATCCGCGCGGTCGGCGGCCGCACCATCACGCGCTCGACCATCGCAGGCGTGCCATTGCCCTCAAGGAACGAGACCAGCGCCTCGCCCTTGCCGAGCTGGGTGATGACTTCCGCGGTGTCCAGCTTCGGATTGGCGCGAAACGTCTGCGCGGCGGCCTGAACCGCCTTCTGGTCGCGAGGCGTGAAGGCGCGCAGCGCGTGCTGCACGCGGTTGCCGAGCTGCGCCAGGACCTTGTCCGGCACGTCGATCGGGTTTTGCGTCACGAAGTAGACGCCGACGCCCTTGGAGCGGATCAGGCGGACGACCTGCTCGATCTTGTCCATCAACGCTTTCGGCGCGTCGTTGAACAACAGATGGGCCTCATCGAAAAAGAACACCAGTTTCGGCTTCGGCGGATCGCCGGCCTCCGGCAGTTGCTCGAACAATTCCGACAGCATCCACAACAGAAAGGTCGCATACAGCTTCGGGCTCTGCATCAATTTGTCGGCGACCAGGATGTTGACCATGCCGCGGCCATCGCGGTCGGTGCGCATGAAATCCTTGATGTCGAGCGCCGGCTCGCCGAAAAACATCGCGCCGCCCTGATTTTCCAGCACCAGCAGCTGGCGCTGGATCGTGCCGACCGTCTGCTTGGTGACATTGCCGAATTTCTGCGCGGCGGCGCGTATCGCAGCCATCTCGTCGTTGTCGCCATCGCCGTCGCCGGCCTTCTTGGTGACCGGAATGATGGCGTCGAGGATCGCGCGCAGATCCTTCATGTCGAGCAGCGGCAGGCCGTTGTCATCGGCGACGCGAAACGCGACGTTGAGCACGCCCTCCTGCACGTCGTTGAGGTCGAGCATTCGCGACAGCAGCAGCGGCCCCATTTCAGAGACGGTGGCGCGCACCGGATGGCCCTGCTCGCCGAACACATCCCAGAACACCGTCGAGAACTGGTCGGGCTGGAAGGTCAGCGCCATTTCCTTGGCGCGCGCGAGAATGAAGTCCTTGGCCTCGCCGACTTCGGCAATTCCCGACAGATCGCCCTTGATGTCGGAGGCGAACACCGGCACGCCGGCGCGGGCAAAGCCTTCCGCCATCACCTGCAGCGACACGGTCTTGCCCGTTCCGGTCGCGCCGGTAACGAGACCGTGGCGATTGGAGAGACCGAGCGTCAGCCACGCCGGCTGCTCGCCCTTTCCGATAAAAATCTTCTCGCTGGTATCGATCGTCGTGGTCTCGGTGGCCGCCATCGGGTCGCCTCTTCGCGCATGCATCAAAAACGATCAGCCTGTTCATCGAACCCTACTTCATAATGACCGGCGATGAAACGCCAAGCGAACGCCGCTCGCATCTGCAGCGAATTGACCAAAATTTCACGTTTGCGATTGCATTGATGCAACACACGACGGCGATGAAGCTGAATCGGGTGTCGTGAGGCTTCAGCGTCCTTGTAATTCAAAATACGCGGGCACAAGATAAATTCAGCAACAAGGTGCCGGCAATTAACCGGCAGAGGCGGGGCGTTACATGAACGAGTTGATCGAACAGCTGACTGCAAAGGTCGGTATTGATAAAGACGTGGCTGAAAAGACCGTCGGCATCATACTGGGATTTTTGCGCAAGGAAGGCCCGATCGAGCCGGTCAACGAATTGATCGAGAAAATCCCCGGCGCAGAAGATGCAATCGCATCCAACAGCGGCGGCGGCGGCGGCCTGAGCAGCCTGATGGGCGGCGGCCTGATGGCGCTGGGCGCCAAGCTGATGGGCCTTGGCCTCGGCATGGGCGAAATTCAGAGCATTGCGCGCGAACTGTTCAAGTACGGCCGCACGAAAATCGGCTCCGAGGCCATAGACAAGATCATCGCCGGCACGCCCGGCCTGAGCCAGTTCGCCTGACCGTCTGTTACGTCAGCCTCTCGCAAAGACACTTCCTGTAAGCGTCAAGCACCTTTTTATGTTTGAGTATCATGACATATCCTATTTCCAAGATTGACGGCTTGACGGCGTTTGCCGCGACCAAGCTGAAGACGGCAGGCATCCGCACCATGGAAAGCCTGCTGGAGGCCGCGCATACCGCGAAGGGTCGCAAGGAACTCTCCGCCAAGACCGGTTTCAGCGAACAGCAACTGCTGGAATGGGCCAACCTCGCCGACTACCTGCGGATCCCCGGCATGGGCAAGGCCAAGGCCGAACTGCTGCGCGCCTCGGGCGTCAACACGGTGCGCGAACTCACCCACCGCAACCCCGCCCGCCTCGCGCAAGCGATGAAAGACGCCAACGACAAGCGCAAGCTGGTCCAGGTGATGCCCTCAGAAAAATCCGTCGGCCAGTTGATCGAAAAAGCGCGCAAACTGTCGCTGAAGATTACGTATTGATCGCTGCACGTTCCGCGTTCGGCACTGTCGTTCCGGGCAGGAGCAGCGTTAGCTGCGAGTGAACCCCAGCCACTCCAACTGCAGTGGCGGGGAACCTCGAGATGTTCAACCATCTCTGGATTCCGGGTCTGCCCTCCAGCCGGCTGCGCCGTCTGAAGCGCATCCCGGAATGACAGGATGGCCATCTTGACTCCCCTCTCCCCGTCGCGCAAAGCCACGCCATGAGCGCTGGCCCTGCAAACCCCGTTTCGCGCCATCCGGTGCTGGCCGCGATGCTGTCGCGGCCGTATCCCGCCGTCATGGGCATCCTCAACGTCACCCCGGACTCCTTCTCGGACGGCGGCCAGTTCGATGCGCCGGAGCGCGCGCTGGCGCAGGCCCGCCGCATGATCGAAGGCGGCGCGGATATTCTGGACATCGGCGCCGAATCCACCCGGCCGTACGGCTCGCAGCCAATTACCGCCGACGAGGAATGGCAGCGCCTCACGCCGGTTCTTGCCGAGGTCATTGCCCTCGGCATCCCCGTCTCGATCGACACCATGAAGGCGTCGGTCCTGGCCCGGGCGCTCGCTGCCGGCGCAGCGATCGCCAACGACATCTGGGGCCTGCAGCACGATCCCGAGATGGCCCGCGTCGTCGCCGATTTCGATGCGCCGGTCGTCGTCATGCACAACCGTGACGAGGTCGATCCGTCGATCGATATCGTCGCCGACATGAAGAGCTTCTTCGCGCGTACACTCGACATCGCCGCGAAAGCAGGCATCGCGCCCCGAAACCTGGTGCTCGATCCCGGCATCGGCTTCGGCAAGACGCCACAGCAAAGCATGATCGCGCTCGCGCGCCTGCCAGAACTCGCCAGCTTCGGCCTGCCGATCCTGGTCGGCGCCTCCCGAAAGAAATTCATCAGTACCGTCGTGCCCTCCGAACCGCAGCAGCGGCTCGGCGGCTCGCTGGCCGCGCATCTTCTGGCGATGCAGCGCGGCGCCACCATCATCCGCGCGCATGACGTTGCGGAAACCGTGCAGGCGCTGCGCGTCGCAGCAAGCATCGAGGATTCCAAATGAGCGACATGATCTTCATCAAGGGCGTTTCGGTGCATGCCCATCACGGCGTGCTCGATCATGAATCTCACGTCGGCCAGCGCTTCGTCATAGATCTCGAGCTCACCGCGGATATCGCGGAGGCCTCGCACAGCGACCGCCTCGGCGACACCGTCTCCTATGCCAATGTCGTGGCGACCGCGATCTCCGCGTTCAAGGACGTCAACTACAAGCTGCTCGAACGCGCAGCCGGCGCGGTCGCCGAAGCGGTGCTGGCGGCGTTTCCGAAGATCAGCGTGGTCAAGATCACCGTGCACAAGCCGCACGCGCCGATCGCCGCGATCTTCGACGACGTCGGCGTCATCCTCACCCGCACCAGGAAGTAGACGATGGCCAGCGTCCTCATCGCGCTCGGCGGCAATATCGGCGACGTCCGCGACACCTTCCGCAAGGCGATCTCCAACATCTGCGGCATGACGCAGGCAGCCTTGATCGCGCGCTCGTCGGACTATGCCACGCCCCCGGTCGGCGGCGTGCCGCAGGACGACTATGTCAATGCCGCCATCGAGATCGAGACCGATCTTGATCCGCACGCCCTGCTGTTCACGATGCACCGCATCGAACAGAAATTCGGCCGCAACCGCGCCAGCGAGACGCGCTGGGGCCCGCGCGGCATCGACCTCGACATGATCGCCTATGACGACGTGGTGATCGCCAAGCCGGAACTGACGCTGCCGCACCCCCGCGCCCATCAACGCGCCTTCGTGCTGGTGCCGCTTGCCGAGATCGCTCCGCAGCGCGTGATCGCTGGCAAGACGGTAGACGAGTGGCTGAAGGTCGCGCGGACGGACGGCATCACGAAGCTGCCCGACGTCGAGTAAACCCCACGGCTTCCACGCCCCCCCTGTCATCGCCCGCGAAAGCGGGCGACCCGGTAATCGCCGACGCCCGCGATGGAGCCGCAGCGGCACCGTTTACTGGATCGCCCGGTCAAGCCGGGCGACGACAGTGGTGTGTGAGGCGGCGGGGGTACCCACGTGCAGCAGCGCCGGAGCCATGCCCTGTAACCCATTGGCTTCCCTGTCCCGACGTGGCATTTTCGGGCCAATGACGAAGCAATGTCCGGGAGTGACGTTTTTACATGCCGACTGCGATGGACGACCTGACGCTGGCCGCGGATTTTGCGCCCGCGACCTATGACGACTGGCGCAAGCTGGTCGACGGCGTGCTGAAGGGCGCGCCGTTCGAGAAGCTGGTCAGCAAGACTTATGACGGCATCAAGATCCAGCCGATCTACACCCGTGCCGAAAACGCAGCGCCGATCACTGGCCGCGGCGCAGGCGCGCCGTGGCAGATCGTGCAACGCGTCGACCATCCCGACGCATCCAAGGCCAATGCGCAGGCGCTGCACGACCTCGAAAACGGCGCGACCGGGCTGGCGCTGATCTTTGAAGGCGCCAACGGCGCGCGCGGCTTCGGCCTGCCAGCCACGCCCGAGACGATCGAGAAAGTGCTCGACGGCATCTTCCTCGACGCCGGCATCGGTATTGAACTGCACGCCGGCCCGCAGTCGCGGATGGCCGCGGTCCACCTCGCCGAATACATCACGCAGAAGGGCTTTGACCCCGCCAAATGCGAGATCCGCTTCGGCTATGACCCGATCGGCGCCACCGCGGTGTGGGGCCAGAGCGCCTATAACTGGTGGGAGATGGCGCCCGCCGTCACCGAAGCGATCAAGAAGCTCGCGGCGACCGGCTTCAAGGGCCCGTTCGCGGTGGCCGACGGCCGCATCATCCATGATGCCGGCGGCTCCGAAGTGCAGGAACTGGCCTGGGTGCTGGCCGTCATGGTGTCCTATCTGCGCGTGCTGGAAGACGCCAACGTCCCCGTCGATGTCGCACGCTCGATGATCTATGCACGGCTCTCCGCCGACGCCGATCAGTTCCTGACGCTGGCGAAATTCCGCGCGCTGCGCCTGCTCTGGGCGCGGATCGAGGAAAGCTGCGGGCTCGCGCCCAAGCCATTGTTCATCGCCGCCGACACCGCATGGCGGATGCTGACGCAGCGCGACCCTTACGTGAACCTGCTGCGCGCCACCGTGGCGACGTTCTCCGCCGGACTTGGCGGCGCCAACTCGATCTGCGTGCTGCCGCATACGCTGGCGCTCGGCCTGCCCGATGCGTTCGCGCGCCGCGCCGCGCGCAACACCCAGCTCGTTCTGCTGGAAGAATCCAACCTCGCCAAAGTCAGTGATCCCGCGGCCGGCGCAGGCGGCATCGAAGCGCTGACACAGGAATTGTGCGAGGCCGCCTGGGCTCAGTTCCAGGACATCGAGAAGAATGGCGGCGCCTTCCCCGCGCTCGGCAACAACCTGATCCAGCCGCGAATTTCCGCGACGCGCAAGGCGCGGCAAGCCAGCATCGCCAAACGCCGCGAAGTGCTGACCGGCGCCAGCGAATTTCCGAATTTGCACGAGCCCCGCGCCAGCGTGCTGAAGGTCAAGCCGGCGCCGGCGAAGCCCTATGGCAAGGACAAGATCAAGTTCAATGCGCTGGAGCCGATCCGGCTCGCCGTGCCGTTCGAGGCCTTGCGCGACAAGTCCGACCATCTGCTTGCCCGCAAGGGCGCGCGGCCAAAGGTGTTCCTCGCCAATCTCGGCACGCCCGCCGATTTCACCGCCCGCGCCGGCTTCGCCAAGAGCTTCTTCGAGACCGGCGGCATCGAGGCGATCGATACCGAAGGCTTTGCCGATCCCACAGCCCTGGCCGAGGCCTTCAAGGCCTCCGGCGCTCCGTTCGCCTGCCTGTGTTCGTCGGACAAGCTGTATCCCGATCACGCAGCAAGCGCCGCGAAGGCCCTTCAAGCCGTCGGCGCCAGACATATCTATCTTGCAGGCAAGCCCGGCGAGCAGGAAGCGACCTTGCGCGCGGCCGGCGTGCAGGATTTCATCTTTGCCGGCGGCGATGCGCTGGCGATGCTGGTGGCGGCATACGGCCGAATGGAGTGATCAATGGGAACGGCGGGCAAGACAACGTTGACCGGCGGCTGCCAATGCGGCGCGATCCGCTTTGCGATCTCGGCAGCGCCGACCCGCGTCAGCATCTGCCATTGCCGGATGTGCCAGAAAGCCTCCGGCGCGCCGTTCGCCTCCCTCGCCGACATTCCGCACGAGAACTTCGCCTGGACCCGCGGCACGCCGTCGTCGTTCCGGTCCTCGTCGATCGCCGAGCGCGACTTCTGCGCGAAGTGCGGCACGCCGCTGAGCTACCGCAAGATCGGCGGCGAGAAGATCGAGATCATGACCGGCACCTTCGACCGCCCGGACCGCATGGTGCCGACGCAGCAGTTCGGCAGCGAGTCCCGGCTCGGCTGGGTCGCCACCATCACGAATTTGCCGAGCAAAACCACGATGCAGAACTACGGCCCGGCGCAGTCGGCCGAAGTATTCAGCTATCAGAATCCGGATCACGATTGAGATGAGCGCCGACACAACGTGCGCCAGAGGCAACTGACATGAACAAGATCCCCGTTTTCGCCGACATTCCCTTCGCGAAAGGCGTCGCCACCGCGCCGTCGCGCGGCGAGCCGTGGTTGACGCCCGAAGGCATTCTGGTGAAGCCCGGCTACTCCGAGGCCGACCTCGACGGCATCGATTTCCTGGAGACATGGCCCGGCATCGCGCCGTTCATGCGCGGGCCCTACCCAACGATGTATGTCAACCAGCCCTGGACGATCCGGCAATATGCGGGGTTCTCCACCGCCGAGGATTCCAACGCCTTCTATCGCCGCAACCTTGCCGCGGGACAAAAGGGTCTCTCGGTCGCGTTCGATCTCGCCACCCATCGCGGCTACGACTCGGATCATCCGCGCGTATCGGGCGACGTCGGCATGGCCGGGGTAGCGATCGACTCGATCTACGACATGCGCACGCTGTTCGCCGGAATTCCGCTCGACCAGATGAGCGTGTCCATGACCATGAACGGCGCGGTGCTGCCGGTCCTCGCGCTCTATGTCGCCGCCGCCGAAGAACAGGGCGTGCCGCCGGAGAAACTCACCGGCACCATTCAGAATGACATTCTGAAAGAGTTCATGGTGCGCAACACCTACATCTATCCGCCAAAGCCTTCGATGCGGATCATCTCGGATATCTTCGCCTACACCTCGACGAAAATGCCGAAGTACAATTCGATCTCGATCTCCGGCTATCACATGCAGGAAGCCGGCGCCACGCAGGACCTCGAACTCGCCTATACGCTGGCCGATGGCGTCGAATATCTCCGCGCCGGCCTGGCTGCGGGCATCGACGTCGACCGCTTCGCACCAAGGCTGTCGTTCTTCTGGGCGACCGGCATGAACTTCTTCATGGAAGTCGCCAAGATGCGCGCCGCGCGCCTGCTGTGGGCGAAGCTGCTGACCCAGTTCGATCCGAAGAACCCGAAGTCGCTCAGCCTGCGCACGCATTGCCAGACCTCGGGCTGGTCGCTGACCGCGCAGGACGTCTACAACAACGTGATGCGCACCACCATCGAGGCGATGGCGGCAACGCAGGGCCACACCCAGTCGCTGCACACCAACGCGCTCGACGAAGCGCTGGCGCTGCCGACCGACTTCTCGGCGCGCATCGCCCGCAACACGCAATTGTTTTTGCAGCAGGAGAGCGGCACCAACCGCATCATCGATCCCTGGGGCGGCTCGTATTACATCGAACGGCTGACGCAGGAACTGGCAACCAAGGCCTGGGGCCACATCCAGGAAGTCGAGGCGCTCGGCGGCATGGCCAAGGCGATCGAGGCCGGCGTGCCCAAGCTACGGATCGAGGAAGCCTCCGCCAAGACGCAGGCGCGCATCGACGCAGGACGTCAGGCCGTGATCGGCGTCAACAAGTACAAGCCTACGGATGAAGCGCCGTTGGACGTGCTCAAGGTCGAGAACTCCACGGTGCGGCGTTTGCAGATCGACAAGCTCGCGCGCCTGAAGAAGGAACGCAGCCAGACCGATGTCGATGCCGCTTTGCATGCTTTGACGCGTAGTGCTTCCGAGGGCAACGGCAACCTGCTGGCGCTGGCGATCGACGCGGCACGCGCCAAGGCGACTGTCGGCGAAATTTCTGACGCGATGGAGAAGGTGTTCGGACGCCACCGCGCCGAGATCAAATCCATCACCGGCGTCTACAAGCGCGAGGCTTCCACCATGTCGAACCGGGTCGAAAAGGTACAGGCGCTGGTCGACGCCTTCGAGGACGCCGAGGGTCGCCGCCCGCGCATCCTGGTCGCCAAGATCGGCCAGGACGGCCACGACCGCGGCCAGAAGGTGATCGCCTCGGCCTTCGCCGATATCGGTTTCGACGTCGATATCGGGCCGCTGTTCGCCACCGCCGACGAGGCGGCACGGCAGGCGGTCGAAAACGACGTGCATATTCTGGGTCTGTCGTCGCTGGCCGCCGCGCATCTCTCCGCGGTGCCCGAGCTGAAGGCCGCACTGAAAAAACAGGGCCGCGACGACATCATGATCATCATCGGCGGCGTCGTGCCGCCGCAGGACTACGCCGAACTCTACAAGGCCGGCGCGGAGGCGATCTTCCCGCCGGGTACGGTGATCGCGGATGCGGCGGAGGAACTGATCCACAAGCTCAATGCGCGACTGGGGCATAGCGAGGCGGCGGAGTAGCTGACGCCGTCGGGCAATGATGATAATATCAGCTCATGACCGACGTCGCCGACATCCCTCTGGACACCATCCTCGCGAAACTTCGCGAGCTTGCGCCTGCCATCAAGGCTGAGGGCGTGACACGCCTCGCTGTGTTCGGTTCGCGGGCGCGCGGCGATGCGCGGCCGGACAGCGATCTGGATATCCTAATCGAACATGAACCTTATGTTAGCGGCGGACCGTTCTTCGATTGGTCCAAGGTCATGAACATGATCGAGGACGAAATCGGAATTTGGCCACACCTCATGTATCCGACAGAGTTGACGCCCCGCATCAGGGAACGCATGGCCGACGATCTGATCGAGGTGTTCTGAATGCCACCCTCCGTCGAAGACCGGTATCAGGACATCCTGCGAACAACGACCAAGATCGAAACGCTTGTTGAAGGGCGCAGTTTCGATGAATTCTCGTCGGACGACATGCGTCATCTCGCGACCGAGCGCCTGCTCGAAATCGTCTGTGAAGCCGCGCTGAAATTGCCGGACAGCATCAAGCAACAGGCTCCTCACATCAACTGGCGCGGGATGAACAATTTTGCCAGCCTGTTGCGGCACGCCTATCACTCGACCGACGCCGATAAGGTGTGGGAGATCATTCAAAACGACATCCCACCTCTGAAATCCTTCGCCGAACAGCGTATCCGCGCGGCCGGCAAATGACATTGTCGAACATACCAAGGCCCACCGCTATTCCGCGAAGCACGCTCGACATCCCCACCCTGGCCGCCTCGCTCCGCGCAGGCTCGCGCGCCGCGCTGGCCCGCGCCATCACGCTGGTGGAGAGCCGCCGCGCCGATCATCAGGCCGCGGCGCGCGAACTGGTGCAGATGCTGCTGCCGCACACCGGCCGGGCCATTCGCGTCGGCATCACCGGCTCGCCCGGCGTCGGCAAGTCGACCACCATCGACGTGCTCGGAATGGACCTGATCAAACAGGGCCACAAGGTCGCGGTGCTCGCCGTCGATCCCTCTTCTGCGCGCACCGGCGGCTCGATCCTTGGCGACAAGACGCGGATGGCGCTGCTGTCTGCGGAAGACAACGCCTTTATCCGCCCCTCGCCGTCCTCCGGCACGCTCGGCGGCGTCGCGGCGAAGACGCGCGAGGCCATGCTGTTATGCGAGGCCGCCGGCTTCGATGTCGTGCTGGTCGAGACCGTCGGCATCGGCCAGTCCGAGACCGCGGTCTGCGACATGACCGATTTCTTTCTCGCCCTGATGCTGCCCGGCGGCGGCGACGAATTGCAGGGCATCAAGAAGGGCCTGATCGAACTCGCCGACATGATCGCCATCAACAAGGCCGATGGCGACAACCTCACACGCGCCAACATCACCGCGGGCGATTACCGCGGCGCGCTGCATATACTCACGCCGCGCTCGGAGCACTGGCATCCGCCGGTCGTGACCTATTCGGCGCTGGCGCACACCGGCATCAAGGAACTCTGGCAGAAAATTCTCGATCACCGCACCGCCATGAACGCCTCCGGCGATTTTTCCGGGCGTCGCCGCGAGCAGCAGGTGAAGTGGATGTGGACCATGCTGGAGCAGCGCCTGATGTCGAAGCTGCGCGCCGACCCCGCGTTGCGCTCCAAAGTGAGGCTGATCGAGAAGGACGTCGCCGACGCCAGCATCACGCCGGCCGTCGCCGCCGAACAGATTGCCGCGCTGCTGAAGGAGTGAAATGGCCGCCCCCCTGCGCATCCTGATCACCGGCTTCGGCCCGTTTCCCGGCGCGCCGGTCAATCCGACGCAGGCGCTGGTGGCGCGGCTGACGGTGCTACGCCGTCCGGCATTCGCCGATATCGTCCGCATCGCGCATATTTTTCCGGTCTGCTACGGCGCAGTCGATCGCGAATTGCCGCAACTGCTGGCGCGGCATCGTCCCGACGCGTTGCTGATGTTCGGCCTGGCATCGCGCACGACGTTCGTCCGCGTCGAGTCCCGCGCGCGCAATGCCGTCACCATGCTGTGGCCGGATGCCGAGCACACCCGGGTGCGGCAGGCCGCGATCGTCCGCGGCGCCGGCGCACAGGCGTTCGGTCCGCATACCCACCATTTGCTGCGCGCCGCGCTGCGGACCGGGCTCGATGTCCGCGCCTCGCGCGATGCCGGCCGCTATCTCTGCAACTACCTTGGCTGGCGTGGCATCGAGGCGGCGCGCACGCCGGGTGGCCCGGCGCTGGCCACCTTCGTCCACGTCCCCTTGCTGGCCCGCGACACCGCCTCGCGACGGATGACGCTGCAGGAACTGACCTTGGCCGGAGAAGCGCTGCTGCGCGAAACCGTGCGGCTGGCACGGGCGGCCCGGCACAAGGCATGACGTCCCACCCGACGGTAATCCCGGGCGTCCATCCCGGCTCGCGCGAAACGCCGATTTTGCGACGCTGCCATGCCCAAAGCTCGCTTGTGCAATGCAGCATTTGCGCGATATCAGCGGTGTTCTCCTGAGGATCGCCTTCTGTGACCGACATCAATGCCGACGCCTGGGTGTCTTCGACGCACCGCCCGATGCGTTTCCCGGAATTCCTGCTGGTGATCGCCTCGATCATGGCGCTGAATCCGCTGGCGATGGACATCATGCTGCCGGCGCTGCCGGACATCGGCGTGGCGTTCGACGTTGGCAATGCCAACCGGCTGCAGACCGTCTTGTCGGCGTTCCTGATCGGCTTCGGCTTCGCCCAGTTTCTCATCGGCCCGCTGACGGATCGTTTCGGCCGCCGTCCGGTGCTGCTGACCGGCATGGCGATGTATTGCGCCGCCAGCCTGCTGGCGATCGTGGCGCCGACCTTCGAGACGCTGCTGCTCGCCCGTGTTGTGCAGGGCCTCGGCACCGCCGCGACGCGCGTCATTGCGATCTCCATCGTGCGCGATTGCTATGCCGGCCGCCGCATGGCCAGCGTGATGTCGCTGGCGATGATGGTCTACATCGCCGTCCCCGTGATCGCGCCGGCGTTCGGCCAGGCCATCATGCTGATGACGCAGTGGCGCGGCCTGTTCATTGCGCTGACGCTGTACGGCTTCCTGGCGCTGGCGTGGAGCGCGCTGCGGATGCCGGAAACGCTGCCGAAGTCGGAGCGGCGTCCGCTCGATGTACGCAATGTGCTCGGCGCGTTCCGCCAGACCATCACCAACCGCCAGACGCTGGGCTATGCGCTCGCTGCCGGCGGCATCCAGGGCAGCCTGTTCGCCTTCGTCTTCACCTCGCAGCAGGTGTTCACCGAGATCTTCCAGCTCGGCCATTATTTTCCGCTGGCCTTTGCCGCCGTCGCGATCGGCGTCGCCGTCGCCGGCTTCATCAATTCGCGCTTCGTGGGCCGGCTCGGCATGCGCGTCATCTCGCACAGCGCATTGATCGGCCATCTCGTCGTGGCCGGGCTGATGCTGCTGGCGGCGCGGTTCGACATGCTGCCTCTGCCGCTGTTCATGGTCCTGTCAGTGCTGATGATGTTCGCTTTCGGGCTGATGTTCGCCAATTTTACCGCGCTGGCGATGGAGCCGCAGGGTCATATCGCCGGTACCGCCTCGTCGCTGTTCGGCTCGGTCACCACCCTGCTGGGGATCGGCATCGGCTACACGATCGGCCAGGATTACGACGGCACGCTGATGCCCTTTGCGATCGGCTTTTTCATCTGCACGCTGGCGGCGCTGGCCGTGGTCAGCATCACGGAACGAGGCCGGTTGTTCACGCCTCACAAGATGGTGAGCTGACGCTTCATGTGACGCCGGTCCGGCATGTCCTGCACGACATGTTTGATGCGAACCGGCAGCCCTTTCATACGTTATTGGTTTTTACCGGAGCGATCCGATGCCCTATGCGCTGTTCTGCGACGATGCGAAATTAAGCAAGACCTACCCGACCGAAGCCGACGTCTGGAAACTCGCCGCCGATTCAGGCCTCGTCACCGACGTCGAGGCCAAGGACGCCAAACCCACGCCCCGCCGCGTGCTCGACAACGACTACGAGATTCGCCCGTGCCAGCCGGAGCCCGGCGAGTGCCTGGAAACCAACGAGCGCGACGCCCGCGCCCAGGAGGAATTCCAGCAAGCGCTGATGGGCAAGCCGGAGTAGGTTACGGCGCGATGGCGCGAATGGTTTTCTCCCCTTTGCGGGGAGGGAAGAAACGCGCTCCGGTCTTCCAATTAACCCTTCGCTCACAATCCCGCTTCGTCGCCCTCCCCGCTTCGCTCCATGCGCATCATTTTGCGCTACTCAGGTAGGCGAACCGGAGACGCGACCATGCTCGTCCATCGCCGCTATCTGCTGAAGGCCTCTGCCGCCAGCCTCGCTGCCGGCGCGCTGGCGATGCCTGTCAATGCCGCGCCCGCGGCCCCTCTCACTTCCACACTCGGTCGCGACGCCACCCAATACGGCGTGCGCGCCAACAGCCCGGACGACCAGACCCGCGCGCTGCAACGCGCGATCGACGAGGCCGCCCGCGCGCAGGTGCCGCTGGCGCTGCCGCCCGGCATCTATCGCAGCGGCCTGCTGAAACTTTCGACCGGCTCGCAACTGGTCGGCGTGCGCGGCGCGACCATCCTGAAATTCACCGGCGGGGCGTCGCAACTGTCAGGCGAAGGCGCCGATCACATCGACTTGCGCGGCCTCACGCTCGACGGCGGTGATATCAAGCTGCCGAACCGCCGCGGCCTGATCCATTGCACCGGCGCAAAAGACCTGCGCATCCGGGACTGCGCCATCGCCCGCTCGGGCTTTGCCGGCATCTGGCTGGAGAAGGTCGCAGGCGCCGTCTCCGGCAACATGTTCACCGACATCGCCACCACCGCGATCGTGTCGTTCGACGCGCAGGGCCTGATCGTGTCGCAGAACACCATTCTCGGCACCCGCGTCAACGGCATCGAGATCCTGCGCAGCGCGATCGGCGATGACGGCACGATGGTGATCGACAACCGCATCGAGAACATCGCGGCGGGGCCCGGCGGCTCCGGACAGTTCGGCAACGCCATCAACGCCTTTCGCGCCGGCAATGTGATCGTCAGGGGCAACCGCATCCGCAACTGCGACTACTCCGCGGTGCGCGGCAATTCGGCATCGAACATCCAGATCTCCGGCAACAGCGTCAGCGATGTCCGCGAGGTCGCTCTGTATTCGGAATTCGCCTTCGAGGCCGCGGTGATCATGGGCAACACCGTCGATGGCGCGGCGGTCGGCGTCTCCGTCTGCAACTTCAACGAAGGCGGCCGCATCGCCGTCGTGCAGGGCAACATCCTGCGCAATCTCAGGCCGAAGCGCCCGATCGGCACCGCGCCGGACGACGACGCCGGCGTCGGCATCTATATCGAGGCCGATGCATCGGTCACCGGCAACGTCATCGAGAATGCGCCGTCGTTCGGCATCGTCGCCGGCTGGGGCAAATATCTGCGCGACGTCGCGATCACCGGCAACGTGGTCCGCAACGCCTTTGTCGGCATCGGCGTCTCGGTGATGCCGGGCGCCGGCACGGCTTTGGTCTCCGGCAATATGATTTCGGGCGCGCCGCGCGGCGCGGTGGTCGGGCTCGATCACGCGAAGCCCGTGACGCCGGACCTGACAAACGACGGCGCGCAAAAATATGCGCAGGTGTCGTTGTCGGGGAATGTGGTGAAGTAGCCGTCGTTCATCCCCCTCTCCCCCGCGCGAAGCGAAGCTTCGCTGGAGGGGAGAGCGAGTGCACCGCCGGAGCGCAGACTACATCGAGACGGCGCGGAGCATCGGGTAGCGCTCGCCGAGCACGTCGGGATCGAGCGCGCGCTTCCAGTCGAGATCGGGCTCAACCTTCGCGGCGCGTACCGGCGTGGCCAGCGGCTGCAAGGCCGGCGATTGCGCCAGCGCCACCGGCGCGGCTGCGACGGGCTTTTCGACCACCCGCGGCGGGCGTGGCGCCTCATGCAGCACGCGGCCCTGATAGGAAGTCGGCACGCCGTTCGGCCGGTCGAGCCACGACCACGTCACCGGCATGTTGCCAGTGGTGGCCTCCTGGGCAGCCATCGCGTTCCAGCGCTCCACTGCAATTTTGGCTTCCCGGATATTGTCCAGGAAATCGACCTCGGTATGAAAGCGGCGCCAGCGGCCGCTCTCGAACAGGTCGGTCAGATAGTCCAGACGGCGTTCGGCGAGACCGGCCCAGCGCTCGATCATCTGGCGACCGGTGACGGCTTGAGGGTGTGACATGGAAATGTCCGCAAGAGGAAAACGGACGCAAGAAGCAACAAACGAATCAATCACCAGTACTTGATGATGATCAGTGGAAAGGTTCCGGGGGTCTAGCGAAAGGTGTCCAAAATTGGACAAACACCGCCAAATAACACCACGAATCCACGCCCGTCCCCGCGCTTGCGTGTCAAGTCGCGGGTGTGATGGTAGCGGCGAGATGGTTAGCAATGGGTTAACGAGAGACCCGCCCGGGGGGACAACCGGGCGGGTCAAGCAATACCGGGCGCAGGGGATGGATGGGCGCTCGCGCCGGATATGCCTCGTTGGGGAGGGATAACCGCTCCCACATCAATCAGTCTGGCGAACCCCGGCAAACGTTCAACGCGGTGGTGATTATTTTGATGGAAGCGCTCGTCACGCGAGCACCGCCACAAACTCGTTTCCCGGTTGTTTTGGTAGAAATCGGGCCACCGGATCTGCGAAGCAATGCTTCGTATGGCATCGCGTCCGGGAACGAAGTGATAGCGCGCGGCAACGCCTACGGCGCAGCGCTTACCGAGCTGACGATCTTCTCGCTCGAGAGCCGGCCGATCCAGCCGTCGACCTGTTCCTTGGTCATCGGAAGGTGGCCAAGTTGCAGCCGGAACAGGCCGGCCTTGCCGCCATCGACGATGGTCGCCTGATAGGTATCGAGCAGCGCGGTGATATCGGACACCTTGGCGGCCGGCGTGAAGCGCACCAGCACGCGCGGGCCGGTCTGGACGGTCGTCGAACTATCCGGAGCAATCGAACGGGTGACGATGGCCGGAGCGCCCGGCTGGGCCGGGGCCTTGGTGGCGGCGGTGTCGAACGCCACTTCGCCACGCTGCTGCATCACGATGCTGCCGATCACCCCGGCCTGCAGCAGCAGCGCCAGCGCGCCGACCGCGGCCGATGCCATCAGCGTCCGCGGCGACAGGCCAGCGAAGAACCGCGACAGCCGCGACGATGCGTTGAACGAGCTCCGGCCGCCGCGCGCCGGTTCGGCGTCGATCGCTGTGAACAGTTTCTGCATCGCCCGGGACGACGGCGCACCCAGGCTCTCGTTGAGCAGGATCGTTTCGGCATACTCCTCGCGGATCGCTTCATACTGCAAAGCGAGTTCGGGATCCTTGGCCAACGCTTCGTCGACGCGGCGGGTATCGCGCGCGTTCAGCGTGCCGGCAGCATGCCAAGGCAATAGCGCCTCGATCTCGCCGGGCTGCTGGTCCTGCACTGTATTTCTCATCGCCATCATGGCCAGCCTCGTTCCACGCCGGCTGCCTTGAGCAGTTCGGCCAACTTCTTGCGCGCATAGAACAATCGCGTCTTCACGGTATTCTCCGGAATTCCGACGATCTCGGCGACCTCCTCCACGGATTTCTCGTGGTAATAGACAAGGTCTACGATCTCCCGATGTTCCCGCGACAGCCCCGTCAGGCATTTACGCAAGGCGACGCCGGTATCCTTCTTCTGCACGGCGACTTCCGGATCGTCGGAGTCGTCCTCGATCGCATTGGCGGTCTCGTCATCCAGTTCGGCGTCCTTCCGCTTGCGCAGCGCCGACAGCGCCTTGAACCGGGTGATGGCCAGCAGCCAGGTCGAAACGGCGGACCGCCCTTCGAACTTGCCTGCCTGCCGCCAGACGTCGAGAAAAACCTCGCTGATCAAATCCTCTGCGATCTGCTCGTTCCGCACCAGCCGCAGGCCGAAACGGAATACCCGGACATGGTGCCGGCCATAGAGCACTTGCATCGCCAGTCGGTCGCCCTGTGCAATTCGCGAGATCAACAGGTCGTCCGATGTCGCCTGCGTCGCGCTCAATGGCCCACTCTTTGGATTGGTCGGGGAGAAAACATAAGAGGTTCAACCGGCAGGACGAAACTTCTCAGACATGCTGCAATCCCGCCATACGCTGCCCAACGGCACATGGAGCCAAACGACATTGGGCCAAACGACGTGGGGCCAAACAACACGGTGCCGCCGCGGCGCAGTATGATCGCCCGGCAGCACCGCCCGAGACTGGGCATTGCAATCCCCCAGCCTTGATAGGTCTCGGAATTCCCGGCAAAGGTTCAACGAAATCGGCCGAACGGAGTCCCTTATTTTCGGACAGGGGTACCCGCCACATCAGGTCACCCGCGGCCCGTCATGTCAGGACGGCCGGTGACCGGCACCATGTCATAAATCCGACATTCTCAAATTCTGGTGAGAAGACCGAATTACCCTTTTTTAAGAGAAGGATAGTGCCGGTTGGCCGCAGCAGCGGCGGAGCAGGACGGAGCAAAAGATACCAAACCTAAAGGCATTTACCCCTACGGTTCCAACCACGCCAACGGTAGCGAGATCATGACCGCAATTTCCCCGACCCAGGACCCGACCGGCGATGACGTGACCGTCGTTCCCGGCGAGTCGCCGAGCGAGGCGCTGACGCGCCGGCGGCTGCGGCGGCGGCAGTTGCTGGTCTTCGCGGCCGCCTTCCAAGTCGTGAATGCGGCGTTGTTGCTGATCTTCGCCGCGGCAGGAACAATCCCGGTGGCCATCGCGACGGCATTTACAGTCGGGGCCGTCATCGTGGTGGGGGGATTCTGGGCGCTGTCCGAAATCCCCGCGACCGACCGGTGGCGGGACCGCACCTTTGCGCAGACCTATGCGGCCACCACCTTCGCGCTGCTGCTCGGCTTCGTCGCCATCGCCCCGCAAGTCGCGGTGGTCTTCCTGTCCGCACTGTTTCTGGTCGCGCAGATGGCCGGCATGCGCGCGACGCCGCGATACGGCTTCGCCATCTGGATCGTCATCACCGCGGGCGTGGCAACGCTGTACTGGCTCGGAGGTCTGTCGTTCTCGGTGCCACTCGGCAACCCGCTGGAGCGCTTCGGCACGCTGCTGACCTTCTCGCTGACGCTCGGCCGCATCGTCTTCATCGGCGTGTTCGCCAGCTCGATGCAGGACGCGCTGTCCCGACGCCGCGTCGAGCTCGAAACCGCCTACAAGCGGATCGAGGAACTCTCCGAGCTCGACGAGCTGACCGGATCGTACAACCGCCGCTGCATCATGCGGATGCTCGGCGACGAGACCATCCGCGCGCATCGCACCAAGTCGCCCTGCTCGATCGCCCTGATCGATCTGGACTGGTTCAAGCGCATCAACGACACCTACGGCCACCCGACCGGCGACGAAGTGCTGCGCACCTTCTCCATCGCGGTGTTCGCCAACATCCGCGCGATCGACAAGTTCGGGCGCTATGGCGGCGAGGAATTCCTGCTGGTGCTACCCGATACCCCGCATGACATGGCCGTGGTGCTGCTCGATCGGCTGCGCGCGATCATCGCGACGCTGGACTGGAGCGCGTTTTCCGAGGGCTTGATCGTCACCATTTCCGCGGGCGTCGCGACGATGGAGCCGGACGAATCGCCCGATGCCCTTTTGGCCCGCGCCGATGCTGCTTTGTATGCAGCCAAGGCCGGGGGACGAAACCTGATTGCCAGCGCCTGACCGAATTTACGTTATCCCGGCAGCGAAGAAACGCTGTCGTATTGCCGAGAGCTCCAGGACAGAGACACGATGCCAAAACGCACTTTAGCAGCCGATTTGCTCGACGAACTTCAATCATCTCTGGCTCACGGCACCGTGGCCCGCCGCGTCGAGACACTGCGCCGTGTGACCGATCTGTTTCTCGAGAATGCGATCTATTTTTCCAACGATCAGCTCGCCGTATTCGATGACGTGTTCGAGTGTCTCGTCGCGCAAATGGAAACTTCGGCCAGGGTGCTGCTGGCAAACCGGCTTGCGCCAGTTGACACCGCGCCGCCGCGCATCGTTCGCGCGCTGGCGTTCGACGACATGATCGAGGTCGCAGCTCCCCTGCTGACGCAATCCGAACGGCTCGACGACCACTCGCTGATCGAGAATGCGCGCACCAAGAGCCAGGGCCATCTGCTGGCGATCTCGCTGCGCAAAATGCTGAGCGGCGCCGTCACCGACGTACTGGTCGAGCGCGGCAATAACGAGGTGGTGCGAAGCACGGCTTCCAATCCCGGCGCCGAATTCTCCGAGAAGGGCTACACGAAACTGCTGGCACGCGCCGAGCAGAGCGACGGCATCGCCACCTGCGTCGGCATGCGCCCGTCGATCCCGCGGCACCATTATCTGCAACTGATCGCCAAGGCCTCGGCCTCGGTGCGCCAGCGGCTCGAAGCCGCGAATCCGAAGTGGTCGGGCGATGTCTCCCGGGTCGTCGCGGAAGTCACGCGGCGCGCCCGCTCGGCGCCCGCGGCGATCAGCCACGAGACCACGATCGCCCACGGCCTGGTACGCTCGCTGTTCGAGGACGGCCGGCTCGACGAGACCGAGGTGTCGGCCTTCGCCGAAGCCCGGAAGTTCGACGAGACCAACGCCGCCATCGCCTGTCTCGCCGCCGTGCCGCTGGCCGTCGCCGAAACCATGATGATCGAGTCCCGCACCGAAGGTATCTTCATTCTCGCCAAGGTCGCCGGATTTTCCTGGGCCACCGTCCAGGCCATCATCCGGCTGCGCGAAACGATCTCCGGCGTGGCGCTGGCGGTCGACAACACCGACCAGGACACCTACGAGCGGCTGCGGCTGTCCACCGCACAGCAGGTGCTGCGTTTCCACCGCATGCAACAGGCCACGTCGAACTTGCCTCAGGTTTGATCGCAATGCGCAAGCGGCACGCGCTTCGTCATGGCTGCGCCATTGCGTCGCAACGCCTCTGGCGCTGACCTGCCATCCGCTGGCGAGCATCGACTTCGGCGCCGTCGCATTGATAGTGATGCAAGCGCCACGGCAATGCGGGCGCACGGATCATTTCGCGGGACGGCATACATGCGCGTTTTAATCACCGGCGCCGGCGGATTCATCGGCACAGCCCTGACCCGCGCGCTGCTGCAATCGGGCCAGCTTACCAACCGCGCCGGCGAGCGGCAGGCGATCGACGAAATCCTCCTCCTCGACACGCATCTGCCGGCCTGCGCCGACCCGCGGCTGAAGCCGTTGCAAGCCGACATCGCCACGCCCGCCACACGGCAGGCCATCGCGCAATGGCAGCCCGACAGCGTGTTTCATCTCGCCGCGGTGCTAACCAGCGCCGCCGAACAGGATCCTGCGCGCGCCCTCGCGATCAACGTCTTGGCGCTGGCCGAACTGATCGATGCGGTCGGCAACAAGATCGCGCCGCCGCGGCTGATCTTCCCGAGCTCGATCGCGGTGTTCGGCGGCTTGCTCCCGGACGATGTCGATGACGATCATCTGCAGCGGCCGCAGACCTCTTACGGCACCCACAAGGCGATCGCCGAGCTGATACTGGCCGACGCCACACGGCACGGCGTGATCGATGCCCGCGCGCTGCGGCTGCCGATCGTGCTGGTCCATCCTGGCCCGCCGACGCAGTCGGTATCCGACCGGATCGCCGCCATGCTGCGCGACAGCGCCGCCGGCAAGCCTTCCGTCTGTCCGCTGCGGCCGGACGCCAAGGTGGCCGTCGTATCGGTACAGACCGTGGTACGGAACCTGATCGCGCTGCACGATGCCGAGCCAGCCCGGCTGCGCGGCAAGCGCATGCTGAACCAGCCGGCGCTGACGGTGAGCATGACGGACATCGTGGAATCGATCACGCGTGTGACCGGCAGCGCGCCCGACATCTCCTTTGCGCCGGACGCCGAACTGAAAAAGATTGTCGATGGCTGGCCGAAGGGCTTAATTTCGACCCGCGCACCATCGGTCGGTATCGTCGCCGACAAGAGCTTCGATGATATCGTCCTCAACTATCTCTCTTACCTGTCATCAGGAAAATCCGCCGCATGAACGAAACCACGGCCGACATCTGCATCATCGGGGCCGGCTCATCCGGCATCGCGGTGGCCAAGGCGCTGCACGACAAGGGGCTCAGCTTCGACATCTTCGAGAAGGGCTCCGACATCGGCGGCATGTGGCGCTACGGCAACGACAACGGCCTGTCCTGCGCCTATCGCAGCCTGCACATCGACACCAGCCGCAACAACCTCGGCTATTCCGATTTTCCGATCTCCGCCGACAAGCCGGATTTTCTCTCGCATGCGCAGATGCTGGAATATCTGGAAGCCTATGCCGATCGGTTCGGCGCGCGCGCGCACATCCGCTTCAATTGCGAAGTCACCGCGCTTGAGAAGGACCGGTTGGGCTGGCGCGTCACCACCAACGAGGGCACACGTCACTACGGCGCGGTGATCGTCGCCAACGGCCATCTGTGGGACCCGCGCTGGCCGTCGTTTCCGGGCGCCTTCAACGGCACCGCCATTCACTCCAGCCAGTACCGCACCGCCCAGCCATTCGAGGACAAGAAGGTGCTGGTGGTCGGCATCGGCAATTCGGCGGTCGATATCGCGGTGGATCTGTGCAAGCGCGCCGGCCACGTCGCATTGTCGACCCGCACCGGCGCCTGGATCATGCCGAAGTACCTGATGGGAATTCCGGTCGATCGCTGGTCGTCCTTCTTCTCGCGGAAACTGAAATTGCCGACCCTTTGGGCCCGCCGGATCATGGCGCGGCTGATCTATCTCGGGGTCGGCGACCAGACGAGGTTCGGCATGCCGAAGCCGCAACATCCGATGTGGCGCGAACACGCCACGTTGAGCCAGGAACTGCTGCCCTATCTCGGCCACGGCTGGCTCTCGATCCGCCCCAACATCACCTCGCTCGACGGCGACGCCATCACCTTCGCCGATGGCAAAAGCGAACGCTTCGACGCGGTGGTCTACGCCACCGGCTACAAGTCCAGCTTCCCGTTTCTGGCGCCGGAGATTTTTGCCGTGCCGGAGACCGGCGGCATGGTTGATCTGTACCGGCGTATCACGCCGCCGAACCAGCCCGGCCTGTTCTTCGCAGGTCTGGTGCAGCCGATCGGGCCGACGATTCCGCTGGTCGAAATCCAGGCGCGCTGGATCGCCGCCGTGCTGTCCGGCAAGGTCACGTTGCCTTCGAACGCCGACATGGCGATCGAAGTCCGCAGCTTCCACCAGGAGAAGCAGCGCACCTGGCGGCATTCCGCGCGCTACACGCTGGAAGTCGATTTCAAGGACTATTCGGGCGAGCTGAACGGCGACATCGCCAACGCCGCGCGCGGGCGGGCGGCGGCAGCTTCGTCCCGCTAAAGCGTTTTAAGGTTGAACCGATCCGCGGGCTCCGTCGTTTCGAGTGCCCCGATTCATCTCAAACAGAAAAAGCGCCAGGTTCGATCGTTGACGCAGGAGGTGTTCCTTCCCTCGCCCCGCTTTTACCGGGCGAGGGAAGGATCCGCGCTTGTTGCAAAGTTGTTTACTAGTACTTCAGCCACCGCGCGCCGGCCAAGGCGCCGATCGCGGTCACCAGAGCGGTGGCCAGCGTGTACCAGGTCGCCACGAATAGCGGGGAGTCGTCGATGCAATGCGCGGCGTAGAGCGTCGCCGCCAGGCCGGAGGACAACAGCCCCGCCACCGCGCCAGCCAGCGCCGGGCGCGACGGCGCGCCCTGCCGCAACGCCAGCAGCGCTGCCGCCAGAATCGGCAGTGCCAACAGCGGGATCGCGGTCATGCACAGCATCGCGTTATGGCCCATCCAGCGCATCATCATCGGCGGCCGGTCCGGCATCATCATCTCGCCCGATATGCCGAGCGCGAGGATCAGCACTGGCGCCAGCAGCATCCAGCCCCAGTGGCGCAAGGACGCCTCCGGCCGCGACAGATGCAAGCTGATCGCGATCGCGGGAATTGCCAGCGCCAGCGTCACCACGAATTTCAGATCGAACAGCGGCGTGCGCATCGCGTGGCGGATATCCGGCCGCATCCCGATCGTCGACAGCAGCATTACGGCTGCCACCGGCAGCGCGACCATCAGCGCAAGCGCCAGCCCGTTGCCAACCGGCCGGCGGCGCTGCGCGTTATCGGCGGCCAGCGACTGGATCAGGCGCTCGGTGTCCATGGTCATTCCCTTCGCAATCCCGCCGCGAGCTTTGCCAGGGCGCGGTGCAACGCCACGCGCACCGCGCCCTCGGTCATCGACATCCTCAACGCGGTGTCCTTGATCGAGGCGCTGTCCACCGCGATCGATTGCAGCACCTCGCGCTGCCGCGAAGGCAGGCCCGCCAGATGCGTGGCGATCTCGCCTGGCGGCAGCGTCTCCGCCGGCTCCTCGCTCGGGATCACCTCGGCGAAATCATCGATATTAACGAACACCCGGCGACCGCGCCGGCGCAGCGCGTCGATCAGCTTGTTGCGCGCGATCGCAAACAGCCACGGCGCGAACGGCGCTTCGGGCTTCCACGTGTGCCGCTTCAGATGCACCGCCAGCAAAATGTCCTGCACGATATCCTCGGCCTGATCGGGCGGCTGGCCGGCCCGCGCCAAGCCGCTCCGCGCGCCCACGCGCAGCACCGGCGCGACCGACTTCAGCAGACGATGATACGCGACATCATCGCCCGCATTGGCCGACCGCATCAGATCGGTCCATTGGTCTTCGCGTCCGCGCACACGCGCTCCTGTAAAGCCATTCGGTCTGATTTCCGGTTTGTTACGCGCAGCCAAAAAAATACGGCGGCAACATGATCCGGCCAAGAACAGACCCGGTTCATACCACTATTCCTGTGATCCGGCACAGCGCCGGAAACTGCCGCGTTTTCGCCGGAGTTACGCGAAAATTCCCCTTTTCTGCCCTGCTGTGAACACGCGCGCAGCTTCCCTTGGCGCCATCGGGAGCGGGCATTTCGGGGAGATTGCCATGAACATCACATTCACCGGCCGGACGGCCTTGATCCTCGCCACAGGGTTGTGGATCGGCGTCGCGGGTCACGTCACGCAGGCGTCGGCGCAAAATGCGGAACCGGCCGCGACCACCGAGGCCTCGGAAGCGCCGGCGGGCAAGCCGATCGCGCTGAAGAAATATACCAGGCATCACAGTTCCAGAAAGAAGGACGCGTCCAGCAGCCACGCCGACAAGGTCAAGAGCGCCAGGACCAAAGCCTCCGAAGCCGTGCCCTCGGATACGCCGACTGAGACCGCCTCCCCAGCCATGCTGCCCGCCTCTATCGCCAATGCGAACGCACAGCTGTTCCCCGATTCGACGCTGGATCCGTTCACACAGGCTGTGCCGGTACCGCCCGGTCCGCTGCAGGCCGACGCGCTGCTGAAATCGGTCGGAGCCGAACCCCGGCAGGACGTGATCGGCCCGACGGATCCTGCCGCGAAGCTGGTTGCCGCCGACGAACTCAACGAGATCGACCGCAACGCCGACAGTGACCGCCCCGCATTGACGCTGGCCAGCGCCACCATCGATCCGCCTGTCGCGGCGACCTCCGCCGACAACTCGACCTGGGACAAGACCTCGCTGATCGGCAAGGTTTTCATTGCCTTCGGCGGCCTGCTGACGATGGCCTCGGCGGCGCGGATGTTCATGGCCTGACGCCGTTCCGGGCGGTGGCCTTCGGGCCTTGAACCGCCCGCCTTCTTCGCCCACATTGCGCGGCGGCCGAACCGGGCCGCCACGAACCATGCGGGAAGAAACATGAGCGACTTCGAACACATCATCGTCGAGCGCCAGGGTGCGGTCGGCATTCTCAAGCTCAACCGTCCGAAGATGCTCAACGCTTTGTCGTTCGGCGTGTTCAGCGAAATCCGCATCGCGATCGATGAACTGGAAGCGGATGATGCGATCGGCTGCATCATCGTCACCGGCAGCGAGAAGGCGTTCGCCGCCGGCGCCGACATCAAGGAGATGCAGCCGAAGAGCTTCATCGACATGTATTCGAGCGACTTCACACAGATTGGCGGCGACCGCGTCGCGACATGCCGCAAGCCGACCATCGCAGCCGTATCCGGCTACGCGCTGGGCGGCGGCTGCGAACTGGCGATGATGTGCGACATCATCATCGCGTCCGACACTGCGAAATTCGGCCAGCCGGAAATCACGCTCGGCACCATTCCCGGCATCGGCGGCACGCAGCGCCTGACGCGCGCGATCGGCAAATCCAAGGCGATGGACCTGTGCCTCACCGGTCGCATGATGGACGCCACGGAAGCCGAACGCGCGGGCCTCGTCAGCCGCGTCGTGCCGGCCGACAAGTTGATGGAAGAAGTCATCGCGATGGCGGAGAAGATCGCCGCGATGTCGCGTCCGGTGGCCTCGATGGCCAAGAACGCCGTCAACCGCGCATTCGAGACGCCGCTCACCGAAGGCCTCAAGGTCGAGCGCGACCTGTTCCACGCGACGTTCGCGCTGGAAGACCGCTCCGAAGGCATGGCTGCCTTCATCGAGAAGCGCAAGCCGGTGAACAAGAACCGCTGATAGCGGGAAGCGACGAGCCTCTCCACCATCGTCCCCACGAAAGCGGGGACGATGGTGGAGAGGCGAACAAATTACTTCGCCCTGCTCCGCATCAGAGCCGCGCTCACCAGCGCGCGGTAGGCGCGGTCTTTCAGCGTCGCCGGTGCATCGAGGCCGAGTCTTGCAAGACACGCCTCGTCCTCCACGTCCGCCTTGCGCGTCACACCTTGCCACAGCATGGCCGCCAGACGCTGCGGCGAATCCAGTGCCGCGCTCAGCACCTGCAAGGCCGGGATCAGGCGCTGCTCCACTTCCGTGAAATCACTACCGAATGGAAACATCGGCAGCAGCCCGGCGTCACGTGCCGGCTTCAGCGCCGTGGCAACGCGCTCCGGCGTGTTGTCGCGATGCAAGGCTGCGATCTCGAAATGCTTCGGCAGCTTGCCGGCGTCCTTGGCCTGTCGCATCAGTTCGGGCTGGAAGCGCGAATCCGCAACCGACAGCATCGCGGCGATCACTTCGGCGTCCGACCTGCCGCGGAGATCGGCGACGCCGTATTCGGTGATGACGATATCGCGCAGATGCCGCGGGATGGTCTCGTGGCCATAGCTCCAGCGGATGTTGGACGCGGGCTTGCGGCCGGCGCGGGTCGCCTCCAGCGTCAGGATCGAGCGCGCGCCTTCCAGCGCAAAGGCTTGCGAAACGAAATTATACTGGCCGCCGACGCCGCTGACGACCTGGCCGTTTTCGAGCCCGTCGGACACCGCCGCGCCCAGCAAGGTCGCCATCATCGTGTTGTTGACGAAGCGCGCATCGACGCGCGCGGCGCGCTTGGATGCTTCATCGCCGTACAGTTCGTTGGTGAACGACACCGGCATCATCCGGATTTTCGCCAGCCGCTCCGGCGCCCGCTCGCGCAATGACGTGTAGAACGATTTCGGGCCGAGGAAAAACGCGCCGTGCAGAATGACGCCGTCGATCTCGCGCTTCAGCACGTCGGCATCGATCAGCCCGAGGAACGCCTCGAACAGCATCTCGCTGACGCCGTACAGCCCCTTCTCGAACGTCCCCACCTCGACACCCCTCGCATCCGGCGAAAGCCGCGCCATGACGTCGCGATACGCCGCATTGTCGCGGTGCCGGATGATCAGCCCCTGCGCCAGCGCGTCGCCGACCTGGCCGATGCCGATCTGCAACGTGCCGCCGTCGCGCACCAGACCCGCGGCGTGCAGGCCGATCGCATATTTGGTGTCGCTGACCGGTTCCGACGGCGGCGCGAACAACGGAAAGTCGGTCGCAGCACTATCGAGCACCGCGCTGAAGTCGGAGCCATCCAGATCGCCCGGCCCCGGCATGAACGGCAGCTCTGAATTCACCTGCCCGATCAGCTTGAACGAGGCGCGGCCTTCCGCGCGGGCGCGCATCAGGTCTAGCGTGGTGTCGGTGTTGCAGCTCAAGCTGTAGCGCGGCTCGCCATCGACGATGCGCCTGGCCACCAGCTGCGTGATGACGTTGAGCCCGCGCGCGAGCAGATAGGACGCCGCATGGGTGTAGTTCGCTGAAATGTAGTTCTGCTGCGCGTGCGGCACGCGCAACCATTTGCCGGCGAGGAAGAAGAACTCGATCACCTCGATATTTTCGGGCAATGCGTCGGCGTGTAACGCGCCGGCATAATCGAGATCGGGATAGCCGCCGAACAGCCGATCGATCACCGGCGCGATGAAGCGCCGCTCCAGTTCGGCGGATGGCTTCGGCTTCTCCAGCGTCAGCGCCGAGAACAAGGTCAGGCGGATGCTGCGGTCGGCCGCCGCGCGACGGTACAGCGCGTTGACGACATGGTTGGCCTTGCCGAGGCCGAGCGGCAGACCGACCACCAGCGTGGTGCCGACATCGCGAATGATGTCTTCCGCGATGGCTTCGGGGTCGGCAAATAGTTTCGGCATGGCTATTCCAGCTGGCAACATCGCACGCCCGCACGGGATCGCGCGGCTGCGCAGACGCTGTTACCATTGCGCGCGTGTTATTCAGAAATGTGTCTGACAAGCAACACACGGCTTCGTATGGACACCGGCTTGTTGTCACATTCCCGCACCCGGCATTTGCCGCTAGGGTTTTGATCAATCAAGCAAATCGCGCATTGAAATGCCCTGTGGGGAACACGCCAAAGCGTGCGGGATGGTCGCCGGATGGTTTGCCTGCGATGGCAACGCCCTCTACATATACAAGCGACGTCGGCCGGGGCGGATGTCCAAAATTGCTTTGGGATAAAATGATTCGGGTTCACGGGAGATTTCGCCTCGCTGCACATCGCGTGCTTCGCGCAGGCATGGTGATCGGCCTCTCCGGCTGCAGCGCCTTCGCTGTGGCCGCGGCGCATGCCGAGACCGTTCCGGAAGCGCTCGCCAAGGCCTATCAGTCCAATCCGCAATTGAATGCCGAGCGGGCGCGGCAACGCGCCACCGACGAGAACGTGCCGCAGGCGATGGCCGGCTACCGGCCGCAGATCGCCGCCACTTTGGGCTACGGCCTGCAGGCGGTGCGCAACCTGCTGGTCGACAATACCATCGCAGGCGCTACGCTGAAGCCGTGGACGATCGGCGTCACCGTCACGCAAACGTTATACAACGGCAACAAGACCGCCAACAGCGTCCGCGTCGCCGAGGCGCAGGTGCAGTCCGGCCGCGAGGCGCTGCGCAATGTCGGCCAGGGCGTGCTACTCGATGCCGTGATCGCCTATACCAACGTGCTCGCCAACCAGTCGCTGGTCGAAGCGCAGCGCGCCAACGTCACCTCGTTGAAGGAAACGCTGGGCATCGCGCAGAAGCGGCTCAATGCCGGCGACGTCACGCCGACCGATGCCTCGCAGGCCGAAGCGCGGCTCGCGCGCGGCCAGGCCGACCTCAATGCCGCCGAAGTCAATCTCGCGATCAGCCAGGCAACCTATATGCAGGTGATCGGCCAGGCGCCGCAGCGGCTGAGCCCGGCCGAGCCGATGGACCGCCTGCTGCCGCGCAGCCGCGAGGACGCCATCGCGCAGGCCTTCAAGGGCCATCCGGCGGTGATCGCCGCGGGTTTCGACGTCGATGTCGCCACGACCACGATCAAGCTCGCTGAAAGCAGCCTGCTGCCGACCGTAACGCTGCAGGGCAGCGCCAGCCGCTCGCGCGATTCCGATCCGACGCTCGGCACCTTCGGCACCGACCAGGCCTCGATCGTCGGCCAGTTGAACGCGCCGATCTATGATGGCGGCCTTGCCGCGGCCCAAACCCGGCAGGCCAAGGAACTCTCGACGCAAAGCCGTCTGGTGCTCGATCAGGTGCGCAACCAGGCCCGCACCGCGGCCACTGCCGCCTGGGTTTCCAACGAAGGCGCCAAGACGGCGGTCAGCGCCGCCGAAGCCGAAGTCCGCGCCGCCGGCGTAGCGTTGCAGGGCGTGCTGCGCGAGACCCAGAGCGGCCAGCGCACCACGGTCGATGCCCTGAACGCACAGCAGGATCTGGTCTCGGCGAAAGCCCGCCTGATCGGCTCGCAGCGCGACCGCGTCATCGCCTCCTATTCGCTGCTCAGCGCGATCGGCCGGCTCGACGTCAAGTCGCTCGGCCTCAACACGCCGGACTACCTGCCCGAAGTGCACTACCATCAGGTCCGCGACGCCTGGCACGGACTGCGCACGCCGTCGGGACAGTAGCGGCTGGCATTGCCATCGACCCGACCACCATCCTCATGGTGAGGAGCGCGCCACCTGGCGCGCGTCTCGAACCACGGCCTGTGTCGGCCATCCAATCGAGGCGCGGGACGTGACGCCGCGCCTACCCTTGCTTCCCCATTGCCACCGTCAGGGCCGCGACCAGCGCCGTGACGTCGTAGGGCTTGCGCACGATCGGCACGTGGCCGAACTCCGGGGGGATCAGGCTGGTGTCGCCGTAGCCGGTGGCGAACACGAAGGGGATGTTGCGCGACAGCAGCGCATGCGCCACCGGCAGCGAATTGCCACTTCCGAGATTGACATCGAGGATCGCGACGTCGGGGTGGAAGATCGTCAAACCATGCAGCGCCTCCTTCACCGAGGATGCGGTCTCGACGGTGGCAGCTCCCTCGCGCGCCAGCATGGTCTGCACATCCATCGCGATCAGCAACTGGTCCTCGACCATCAGGATGCCCAGGCCGCGCATCGAGGTCTGCGGCGTGTGGTCGGCGACATCGACGGGGATCGACTGCTTCGCCTGCGACATCGGCCAGGTGACGAAGCGGCCGGGGATCAGCATCCGCACGCGCGCGCCCTCCTCCTCGTAATCGACTTCGCTCTCGCCGCCGAGATCGTAGGGGATGCTGCGGCCGATCAGCATCGAGCCGAATCCCGGTTTCGCCATCGGGCGGAGGCGCGGCCCGTCGCGCTCCAGCCAATGGACCTCGCAATCACCCGGCGCATTGCGCTGCCACTGCAGTGAAAGCCGGCCGTTGCGGACCGACAGCGCGCCGTATTTGGCGGCGTTGGTGGCCAGCTCATGCAGCACCAGCGCCAGTACGGAAAAGGCACGCGCGTCGAGCAGCACGTCGGGACCGTCGAGCGTAATCCCTGCCGTATGGTCCTGATAGGGCGACAGCTCGGCCTCGAGCAACTCGCGCAAACCGCCGCCGCCGCCGCCGCGGATCACCTGGTCATGCGCCAGCGACAGCGCCTGGATGCGGCCCTTCAGCGACGTCACATAATCCTCGATGCTGCGGCCCTGCTCGACCGGATGCGAGACCAGCGACTTGATCAGCGCCAGGATGTTCTTGACGCGGTGGTTGAGTTCTTCGTTGAGCATCTTCTGGCGCAGCTCGGCCTTGTGCCGCTCGTCGGCCAGAAGTTCGCCGTGCCGCATCACCACTTCCACCAGCGCCATGCGGGCGGCTTCGGCGGCATCGCGCTCGCTGGAGAGCCAGGGCTGCGATTGCCGCTCAACCTCCTGCTTCCAGATCGCAAAACTCCTGCGCGGCGTCAGGCGGTCGCCGAACGGGCCGCTCTCGTAGCGTTTGTTGGGATCGCCGCCCCAATTGACGGTCTGTGCGACTTCCTTGCGGAAGAACAACAGATAGTCGCGCGGCAGCTGCGATAGCGGCACCGCGAGCACGCCGGATACTTCCGCGCGATAATCTTCCGCACCGGGCAACCGTTCGCTCAAGGCACTGGTGGCCCAGACGCCGCCTTCCCCGACCGAACGGATGAAGGCCATCAACGCCGGCACCGCCACCATCGGCGGCACGCTGCCGAAAGTCGTCCAGGTCTTGTTGATGAAGAGCCCGATGCCATCGCAGGGCAACAGCCTGGTGAAATCCGGCACGCTGTCGCGCAGCAGGTCCTCGACCTCGCCATGCGGCGAAATGTTCTGCATCAGCCGATCCAGGAAATCGCGCGCGCGAGCGCTGGATTCGATGCGGCTCTTCTGGATCAGCGCCTCCAGTTGCAGCGAGAAGAACTCGCCGAACATTTCGGCGGCGATGCGCTTTTCCATCGGCAGGACGCGCGGCTCATAGTGGTGGCAGGCAATCAGGCCCCACAACACGCCGCCGCTGATGATGGAGATCGACATCGACGCGCCCACCCCCATATTGCGGAGATATTCGCAATGGATCGCCGAGACGCTGCGCAGCTGCGCAAACGACAGGTCCAGCGGCTCGCCCGACGCGTCGATCGCCGGTTCGATCGCAACACGCTCGCCGCTCGAATCCGAAACGATGCGCAGGGTGTTCTGCAAATAGAGCGCGCGCGCCTGCTGCGGAATGTCGCTGGCCGGAAAATGCTGGCCATGAAAGCTCTCCAGGTCGCTGCGCCTGGCTTCGCTGATGACCTTGCCGGAGCCGTCATGGGCGAAGCGGTAGATCATCACGCGGTCATAGCCGAGCGCGGCGCGCAACAGCCGCGCCGCACTGTCGAACAGCGCGTCGAGTTCGGCGATCTGGCCGATCCGTCCCATCAGCAGCCGCGCCAGTTCCAGCGGCGGCGGAGTTTCTGCATTGATCGACGGCTCAAATTCAACGATGTGGATGCCCTGGTGGCGGTGCACCGCGATATTGAACGTGCCCGGCGAATGCGCGAGCTTGACATCTAGCAGGAGCCCGGGCCGCGCGAGATTGCCCCATCTGGCGACGGCGTTGCGGATGTCGTGGGTCGCCCGCTCGCCGATCAGTTCGTCGAGCATGCGGCCGTTGATCTCGCGGCCTTCAAGACCCAGCACCGCGGCGGTATTGACCGAATGGCGGCGCACCACCGACACCGAGCCGTCACAAGCCAGCAGGCAACCGTGCGACTGGATACTGCCGGGGATGTGGATAGGCTCACGGTCGCAATTCGTCAGATCGACGTTATCGATGATCGCCGGCATGAATTAATTCTCAGCTCACCCGCCCGGACTTACAGCTATCCGAACAGTTCGAACAATTTTGTCAAATGACGGATTCGCGCGCTCTTCGAATCGCCGGCGGGATCACGGGAGCGCCGCATGGACGGCCCAATGGGGAACATCGGACAACAAAGCGCGCGCGATTTTGATCCCCCCTATCAGAAAGAAAAATTGCGCCTCACCTGCCGATCAAAATAGGGGTCAGTTAGTCGCCCCGGTGGCCAGCCAGGCGGCAATGGTGGCGCGCTCGGCAGCGGTCATTTCCGTGACGTTGCCCGGCGGCATGGCGTTCGACCAGGCCGCGTTGCGGCCGATCAGGCGGGCATAGCGTTGAATATGGCGGGCGTCGTCGAGCAGGATGGCTTTCGGCGCAGTGGTGATCGAGCCCCACACCGGTTCCGCGGCATGGCACATGCTGCAGCGGGTCAAGACGATCTCCTCCACCGCCGCAAAGTCCACCTTCGCCGGCACAGCGCCGGTCTGGACGTCGCGCGGGCCCGCCGCCGACAGCAGGAAAATGGCGATCATGCCCAGGGCGGCGACGCCCCACACCCACCACGGCGACGGCTTGCCGGCGTGGCGGGAATTGAAGAAATGCCGGATCACCGGGCCGAGCGCCAGCACGATGGCGACGATCGCCCAGTTGTAGCGGGTCGCGAACAGCAGGGGATAATGGTTGCTGATCATCAGCACGATGACCGGCAGCGTCAGATAGTTGTTGTGGACCGAGCGCTCTTTCCCGGCCGCGCCCCAGCGGCGATCCGGCGTCTGCCCCGTCAGCAAGGCTGCGACAATCTTCTTCTGGTTCGGGATGATGGTGGCGAAGACATTGGCGACCATGATGGTGCCGACGATGGCGCCAATCTGGTTGAAGGCGCCGCGGCCGCTCAGCACATGGGTGAAGGCGTAAGTCAGCCCGACCAGGAACAGGTAGCCGCCGATCGCGAACGGCACTTCATGGCGCGCGAGGCCCGAACGGCACGCCGCCTCGTAGAGCAGCCAGGCCAGAACAAGACTGCCGAAGCTGAACAAGCCGGCCTGGGTCGGCGTCAGATCCATCACCGACTTGTCGACCAGGAACAGGTCGGCCTCGAGGTAATAGACGATGATGACGAGCACGAAGCCGGACAGCCAGGTGGTGTAGGCCTCCCATTTGAACCATGTCAGTTCACTGGGCATCGCCGCAGGTGCGACCAGATATTTGACGATCCGGTAGAAGCCGCCGCCATGCACCTGCCAGGCCTCGCCCTTGACGCCATCCGGCAGGCCCTGGCCCGGCTTCAGGCTGAGGTCGAGCGCGATGAAGTAAAACGAACTGCCGATCCATCCCATCGCCGCCACCACATGCAGCCAGCGAAAAATCAAACTGGCCCATTCAGTCGCAACGGATTGCCACAGCATCGCGGATCGTTCCCCATTCCATCCAGCGCAAACCGTATTTCTGGCACGGCGCAGCCGTGGTCCGGTTGACGCAAATCAAAATCGAGGGGGCACTTGACCTCCCCCGCCGCGCGAAGCTTCGCGGGGCGAGGTGAAGTTAGCGCCCTACCGCCCCTGCGTCTTGCGCGAGAATACCGAGATCAGCACCGGCAACGTGATCAGGATCACGAACGGGGCCAGCATCATGCCGACCACGACCACCACGGCCAGCGGCTTCTGCACCTGCGAGCCGATGCCCTCGGACAGCGCGGCCGGCAGCAATCCGATTCCGGCGACGATGCAGGTCATCAGCACCGGGCGCAATTGCAGTTCGCCGGTGCGGATCACCGCCTTGATGCGCTCATAGCCCTCATCGATCAGCTGGTTGTACTGCGACAGGATCAGGATGCCGTCCATGACGGCGATGCCGAACAGAGCGATGAAGCCGATCGCCGCCGAGACGCTGAACGGAATGTCGAAGATCAACAGACCGACCACGCCGCCGAAGATCGCCATCGGGATCACGCTCATCGCCAGCAGCGTATCGGCCATCGAGCCGAAGTTGAACCACAAGAGCACGCCGATCAGCAGCAGACTGATCGGCACCACGATCGACAGCCGCGCAATCGCATCCTGCAGGTTGCCGAACTCGCCTACCCATTCGGCGCGTGAGCCGGCCGGCAGTTGCACTTGCGCTGCGACCTTGTCCTGCGCCTCACGGATCGCGCTGCCGAGGTCGCGCTCGCGTACCGAGAACTTGATCGGCAGATAGCGTTCCTGGCCCTCGCGGTAGATGTAGGCCGCGCCCGACACCAGATTGATCGTCGCGACTTCGCTGAGCGGAATCTGGGTGATAGCGCCGTTCGGCCCGGCCGCACCGATCCGCAGGTTCTGGATCGCTTCAGCGCTCTTGCGATATTCCGGTGCGAGACGAACGATGACCGGAAAATGGCGATCGGAGCCGGGCTCGTCGAGATCGCCGGCGCTGTCGCCGCCGATCGCCACCTTGATGGTGGCGTTGATATCGCCCGGCGACAGGCCGTAGCGCGCGGCCTTGGCGCGGTCGATATCGATCTGGATGGTCGGCTGTCCCAGCGAGGTGAACACCGCCAGATCGGTGACGCCCTGTACGGTCGCCAGCACCGACTTGATCTTGTTGGCGGTGACGGTCAGCGCCTCCAGATCGTTGCCGAACAGCTTGATGGAATTCTCGCCCTTCACGCCGGACACGGCTTCGGAGACGTTGTCCTGCAAATATTGCGAGAAGTTGAATTCGACGCCGGGAAACTTGTTCTGCAGATCCTTCAGCAGCCGCGCCGTCAGCGCATCCTTGTCCCGCGGCGCCGGCCATTCGCTGGAGGGCTTCAGCGGGGCGAAGAACTCGGCGTTGAACAGGCCTGCGGCATCGGTGCCATCATCCGGGCGGCCGTGCTGCGACACCACGGATTCCACTTCGGGCTGCGCGTTGATCAGCTTGCGCATCTCGTTGACGTAGCCGTTGCCCTCCTGCAGCGAGATGGTCGGCGGCAGGGTGGCGCGGATCCACAGGTTGCCCTCCTCCAGCTTGGGCAGGAATTCGAGCCCCAGCATGCGCGCGAGAATGACGGTGAGCACCACCAGCGCGATGCCGGCGCCGAGCACGATCTTGCGGCTGGCGACGGCCCAGTTCAGGATCGGCGTATAGGCACGGTGCAGCTGCCGCATGATCCAGGTCTCGGTCTCCTGCACATGGGCGGGCAGGATGATCGCGGACAGCGCCGGCGTGATCGTGAAGGTCGCGATCAGGCCGCCGGCCAGCGCATAGGCATAGGTCCGCGCCATCGGCCCGAAGATATTGCCCTCGACGCCGGACAGCGTGAACAGCGGCAGGAACGCCGCGATGATGATTGCCGCAGCAAAGAAGATCGAGCGCGACACGTCGGACGAGGCGCTGAGGATGCCGTGGCTTTTCATGCCCATCACGGTCTCGGGCGAAATGTGGCTGGCCTCGGCCTCCGACAATTGGGTCGTATGCGACAGCCGGCGGAAGATCGCCTCCACCATGATCACGGTGCCGTCGACGATCAGGCCGAAGTCGATCGCGCCGACCGACAACAGGTTGGCGGATTCGCCGCGCAGCACCAGGATGATGACGGCGAAGAACAGCGCGAACGGAATCGTCGCGCCGACGATCAGCGCGCTGCGCAGATTGCCGAGGAACAGCCACTGCAGCAGCACGATCAGCAGGATGCCGACCACCATGTTGTGCAGCACGGTGTGGGTGGTGACGTCGATCAGGTCCTTGCGGTCGTAGATGCGTTCGATATGCACGCCGGGCGGCAGGACGCTGGAATTGTTGATCGCCTTCACGGCCTGTTCGACGCGGGCGATGGTCGGCGAAGACTTCTCGCCGCGGCGCATCAACACGATGCCCTGGACGATGTCATCGTCCTGGTTGAGCCCGGCGATGCCGAGCCGCGGCTTCTCGCCGACCGAGACGGTGGCGACGTCCTTGACCAGCACCGGGTTGCCGGATGTCTGCGAGATCATGGTGTCGCCGAGATCCTCGATCGAGCGGATCAGGCCGACGCCGCGCACCACGGCGGACTGCGCGCCGATGTTGACGGTGTTGCCGCCGACGTTGATGTTGGCGTTGCCGACCGCGGTCAGCAGTTGCGGCAGCGTCAGGCCGTAGGCAGCGAGCTTGCTGAAATCGACCTGGATCTCATACGTCTTGGTCTTGCCGCCCCAGCCGGTGACGTCGATGACGCCCGGCACCGAGCGGAAGCGGCGCTGCAGCACCCAGTCCTGCAACGTCTTGAGATCGAGCACGCTGTAGTTCGGCGGCCCGACGAGACGATAGCGAAAGATTTCGCCGATCGCCGACAACGGCGAAATGCCGGGCTGCACGTTGCCCGGCAGCGGCGCCAGCTGCGACAGCCGGTTCAGCACCTGCAGCAGGGCTTCGTCATAAGTGTAGACGAACGAGAACTGCAGTTTGACGTCGGACAGGCCGTACAGCGAAATCGTGCGGATCGTCTTGAGGTTCTTGATGCCGGCGACCTGGGTCTCGATCGGAATCGTGATGTAGCGCTCGATCTCCTCCGACGACAGGCCGGGCGACTGCGTGACGATGTCGACCATCGGCGGCGTCGGATCGGGATAGGCTTCGATGTTGAGCTGGTTGAAGGCGATCACGCCGCCGATCAGCACGGCGAGGAACATCCCCACCATCAAAAAACGGCGGTTGACGGCAAGGGCGACGAGACGATCCATCCAGATCGGACCTTTCAGAGCAGTCGGAACTGGGGATTAGCTGGCGGACGCCGCGCGATCGATGAACAGGCTGCCTTTGGTGACGATGCGCTCGCCCGGCCGAAGATTGCCGTAGACCTCGACGAGATTGCCGTTGATCAGGCCGGTCTTGATGACGCGCAGTTCGATTGTCTTGTCGTCGTCATGCGCGACCCAGATGCGCACCTGGTCGCCTTCATAGATCAGCGCCTGCCGCGGCACGCCGACGGTCGGCTGATCACCCGGCGCAAAGATCGTCACCGTGGCGAACATTTCCGGCTTCAGGGAGCCGCTGGCATTGTCGAGGGTGGCGCGCACCAGCAGCCGGCGCGTCGCCGGGTCGAGCGCGGTGGCGACGTAGTTGATCTTGCCGGTCAGCACGCGGCCGGGCAGCGCCAGCACGTTGAACGTCATCTCCTGGCCGAGTTCGACCGCGGAGGCTTCGGTCTCGCGCACGAAAGCGGTCAGCCATACCGACGAGAGGTCGCCGATCACGAACACCGGATCGGCGGCGCCGGCGCTGACGAACTGGCCGGGGCCGATCTTGCGCTGCACGACGGTGCCGGCGATCGGGGCGTAGATGGTGGTTTCCGGATTGATGCGGCCCTTGTCCTGAAACGCGGTGATGGCTTCCTCGGTGAGGCCGAGAATCCGCAGCCGGTTGCGCGCGGCTTCCAGCGCGGTCTCGGCCGAGCGCTGGTCGTTCTGCGCCTGGAACAGGGTCGCCTGGGTCTGCTGGTAATCCTTTAGCGGCACCGCGCGGCCCTCGAACAGGTCCTTGGCGCGCTTGTCCTGAATCTGCGCCAGCTCGAGCTGCGACTTCGCCTTGTTGAGGCCGGTCACGGCGCTGATGAAATCGTTCTGCGCGCCGACATTGTCGGCAGCCTCAATCGTGAACAGCGGCTGGCCCTGCTTGACGCTGTCGCCGGGCTTGGCGAGCAATTTGGTCACGCGTCCGGCATAGGGCGAAAATACCGGCGTCGACTTGTCTTCATCGACGGCAATCTTGCCTTCGGTGACATGCTCGGCGCGAAACGCGCGCGCACTGACCGGCTCGACGGTCAGGCTGGCCCATTCGGCCGGTGTCGTGGTGTAGAGCTGCGGATTCTTGCGCGACTGGCTGGACATTTCGGAATTGCGGCGCGGCGCTTCGCCACCGCGCGTCAAGGCGACGACGCCGATCCCGACGACCGCCGCGGCAGCCATGCCCAGTACGATGTGCTTTTTACTAAGCATTTGAAATCGTTTCTTTAAAACTCGTCGCCCGACACCCTCTATGAAAGGGCCGGGCAATCTGCGGCGTTTGGTCCCAGTACAACGCTAGTAGTGCGTATCCGGGCGGGCAGACAATCAAAAAACGCATGCATGCGTACGAATTTCCGTGAAAACTTCGCAATGAAGTGAACGGGGTCAGCCGAACACCGGCCAGTGCGCTGCATCATTTCCAAGCGGTACCGCCGGACGCACCCATTTGGCAGGCGTCCACGATAGCACGGCTGCATGACGAACAGCCGACAGCAGGCCGAAACCGGAAGGGGTTTCTTCCAGCAACGGCGCGATGCCGGCGCGCATGATATCTGCGGCGGTCAGGCCGTCCTGAAGGCGGCCCATCTGCCAAAGCCACTGCGCGGTCCGCGCCAGCGAGACCTCGACATGCCAGCTGCCACCTTCGCGCGCCTGCCGCGCCCGCGCCATCATCGCGCCGAACGCCATCAGATAGCCGGTGGCGTGGTCGAGTATCTGCGCCGGCAATTCCTTCGGCCCTGCGACACCGGCTGCCTGCCCCTCGGCATGATTGAAGCCGGTCGCGCACTGCACCAGCGAGTCGAAGCCGCGGCGGTCCGACCATGGCCCGGCCCGGCCATAGGCCGACAGCGAGACATAGACGATGCCGGGACTGATCGCCGCGACGTGCTGCGGCGAAAGACCGAGTGCCGCCAGCGCGTTCGGGCGATAGCCCTGCGAGAAAATATCGGCCTGTGGCAGTAGCGCGCGAAGTGTATCCAAGCCCTGCCTGGTCGTAAGATCGATGAAGCTCGACAGCTTGCCGCGGCCAGTGTCGATGGTCAGCCACGGGATCGCCGGCAGTTGCGGCCCGGACACCAGCATCACTTCGGCGCCATGCGCGGCCCATGTGCGGCCGGCGACGGGACCGGCAATGACGCGCGACAGGTCAAGCACGCGCAGCCCCGCCAGCGGCCGGTCGCCGGCCGGCCACGGCTTCGGCGCCGCCTCGCCTGTTCTCGTGATTTCGACCAGTGGCAAAGCCGCGATCGAAGCGGCCTGCGGCAACGCCATCCATTGCTCATGGCTGCGCATCAGCGCCACCACGCCGCCGGCCGCATAGGCCGCGGTCTCGAAGGCTTCTCCGTTCCAGTGCCGCAGCGCCGCCTGCACGGCTTCACGCTCCGGCGCGCAGTTCAACACGCGGCAGACGGCGTCGCGGTGGTGTGGAAAGTTGGTGTGCAGCCGGACGAACCTTCCATCGCCGGTTTGGTAGACCCCCGCGATCGGATCCCACAGCGACGGCGGCGGCGCGCTGTCGCGTTGCAGGTAGCGCTCGGAACGGCATTCGACGACGGCGTGACGCATGTCGACCGAAATCTGCTGCGACTGTCCGCTGCGTTGCTTCCATATCTCGGCCGCAGCGAGTCCCGCCGCCGCGATGCTGATTTGTGCTGCCGCCCCGACACGAAACGACGACGGCAATTGCGGCTCTTCGCCGGTCAGCGTCACGCCGTCGAGCGCAGCCGCATCGCCGCCGGTGGAAGCCCAGAGATCGGCTAGAAGGTCGAGGGGGGATTGCATGACGAGGACGTTTCCATGAGATGCGTATTATCGATGCGTACTATCCTATCGCCGGACGAGGCAAGAAACCTCAATGAAAATCCCTGGACCGTGGCAGGATACGGACATCGCGGGGATGGCGGATTTTTTGCGCGGGGTTGTCGGGGTGCTCGCGGCGGTCGTCGTTAACAGGCTCGATCAGCGCCGGGCCGATCGGGATCGCCGGCCGGGACGCGAGATTATCGGACAGAGCGTTCATCTCGTGGCTGCGATCGAACAACCGTTCCGCTACCAGATGGACTACTTTTTCCGGACTGCTCTGGATGCGTCCCTCAACCATCAGCAGCCGCGCGCCCATCACCTCCTTGCGGAACTGCTCCATGATCGCCGGCCACACCACGACATTGGCGATCCCGGTCTCGTCCTCCAGCGTGATGAACACCACGCCATTGGCGCTGCCCGGCCGCTGCCGCACCAGCACCACGCCGGCGCAGCGCACCCGGCGGCCGTTGCTCTTGGTATCGGAGACGCTGCGGCAGGTCGTGACCTTCTCGGCGTCGAACATCTCCCGCAAAAATTCCAGCGGATGGCCCTTCAGCGACAGCCGCAGGGTCTGGTAGTCGGCGACGACCTGTTCGGAGCGCGGCATCTGCGGCAAAGGAGCCGCATTTTCATCCGGCTGCTCGCGCGCCTGCGCGGTCTCGAACAAAGGCAACGCCACATCATCCGGCAACCGCCTGACAGCCCACAGCGCCGCGCGACGGTCGAGACCGATCGAGCCAAACGCATCGGCATCCGCCAGCTGAATCAGCGCCCGCTTCGGCAGCGCGGTGACGCGCGCGAAATCCTCCAGCGAGGTGAAAGGGGTTTTCGCTCGTGCCGCGACGATGCGCGCGCCAAAATCCTCGGCAGCAGGCTTGCCGGCCTTCGCCCGCTCGCGCTCCTCGTCAGGATCGGCCCAGGTGAAACCGTCGATCTGTCGAAAACCCAGCCGCACGGCGTGATAGGGCCCGCAGCGTTCCTCCAGCGTGTTCTGGCTATGGCTGAACGACACGTCGATATTCCGGATCACGACGCCGTTCTCGCGCGCATCGCGCACGATCTGCGACGGCGCGTAAAATCCCATCGGCTGCGAGTTCAAAAGCCCGCAGCAAAATGCATCGGGATGGTAATGCTTCAGCCAGGACGAGACATAGACCAGTTGCGCAAAGGCGGCGGCGTGGCTCTCGGGGAAACCGTAGCTGCCAAAGCCTTTAATCTGCTCGAAGCAGTTCTGCGCGAATTTCTCATCGTAACCACGTGCAATCATGTTGCCGACCATCTTGGTCTCAAAACTGCCGATTGTTCCGATGTTGCGGAATGTCGCCATCGCCCGGCGCAATCCATTGGCTTCTTCCGGCGTGAATTTTGCGGCCTCGATGGCGATCCGCATCGCCTGCTCCTGGAACAGCGGCACGCCGAGCGTCTTGCAGAGCACGTCACGCAACTCGTTTTTATTTCCCCCCTTGGGAAAGGGATATTCGATGTCTTCCTCCCGCATCAAGCGCCGCTTGAGATAGGGATGCACCATGTCGCCCTGGATCGGGCCGGGGCGGACGATCGCGACCTCGATGACGAGATCGTAAAAATTCTTCGGTTTCAGGCGCGGCAGCATGTTCATCTGCGCGCGGCTTTCGACCTGAAACACGCCAAGGGATTCGCCGCGCTGGAGCATCTTGAAAACATCTTCGGCATCGGGGGCTTCGACCTTGATATCCTTGAGCTGGAAACGCGGACCTTTGTGATCGGCGATCAGATCGAAGCACTTGCGGATGCAGGTCAGCATGCCCAGCGCCAGCACATCGACCTTCATCATCTTCATGGTCGCGACGTCGTCCTTGTCCCATTCGATGAAGGTACGGTCATCCATTGCCGCGTTGCCGATGGGCACATAGGTATCGAGCCGGTCCTGGGTCAGCACATAACCGCCGACATGCTGCGAAAGATGGCGGGGAAATTCGATCAACTCGGTGGCCATTGCGATGGCGCGCGCAATCATCGGGTTCTGCGGATCGAGCCCGGCCTGCTTGACCTGCATCTCGTTGAGGCCAGTGCCCCAGCTTCCCCACACGGTGTCGGCCAGCGCCGAGGTGACGTCCTCGGTGAGGCCCAGCGCCTTGCCGACATCGCGGATCGCCGAGCGCGGTCGATAGTGAATCACAGTGGCGATGATGGCCGCGCGATGCCGGCCGTAACGGCGATAGACATATTGCATCACCTCCTCGCGCCGAATGTGCTCGAAGTCGACATCGATATCCGGTGGTTCAAGACGCTCCTTTGAAATGAAACGTTCGAACAGCAGATTTACCTCGGCGGGATTGACCGAGGTAATATCCAGCATGTAGCAGACTGCGGAATTCGCCGCCGATCCCCTGCCCTGGCACAGGATGTTCTGGCTGCGCGCATATCGAACGATGTCGTGGACTGTCAGAAAATAATGCGCGTAATCGAGTTCGGCGATGAGCGCGAGTTCCTTTTTCAGGGTTTTCTCCAGCTTCTCGTCGATGATCCCCGGGAAATGCCGCTCCAAACCCTCCCATGTCAGATCTTCCAGATGCTGTTGCGCGGTCTTGCCGGGAGGCACCGGCTCGTCGGGATACTGGTATTGAAGCTGGTCGAGCGAAAACGTGATGCGATCCGCAAAGCCGATCGTCTCGTGGATCGCTTCGGGATAATCGCGAAACAGCCTCGCCATCTCAGCGGCAGGTTTCAGATGCCGCTCGGCATTCATCTCCAGCACCCGACCGGCGCTCTCGATGGTGGTCTTTTCGCGAATGCAACTGACCACATCCTGCAGCATGCGGCGATCGGGCGTGTGATAGAGCACATCGTTGGTCGCGATGACAGGCAGGCGGGCGGTCGACGCGACGCGCTGCAATCTGGCCAGGCGCCGCTTGTCGTCGCCGCGATGAAACAGGCAGGCCGCGAGCCAGACGCCTTCCGCAGGCAGATGCGACAACGCGGCGAGCACGCTTACCGTCAGACTGACATCGAAGCGATAGGCCGGCATCAGCACCAGCAGCAGACCCTCACTGAATTCGGCGAGGTCGCCGAACTGCAGATGGCATTCGCCCTTGCCGGCGCGCAGCTTGCCTTGACTGAGCAGCCGGCACAGCCGGCCATAGGCCTCGCGATCCCGGGGATAAGCGAGGATATCCGGCGTCCCGTCATTAAAGACGAGCCGCGTCCCTATCAGCAATTTTGGCTTATGCGTCAGATCCTTGTTATCCAGCTCGGCATAGGCACGCACCACGCCGGCCAAGGTGTTGTGGTCGGCGATGCCGATCGCATGCAGCCGGTATTCACTGGCTTGATGCACATAATCTTGCGGATGCGATGCGCCGCGCAGGAACGAGAAATTGCTGGTGACACCGATCTCGGCATAGTCAGGCGCGCCAGCGCCGCGAGGCAACTTGCTGCCGTCAGGCGCGCCAGCGCCGCCAGGCACATTCGTGCCACCGGGCGCGGACGCCTTCATGCGAACAGCCCGTGCATGAACCATTTCGGTTCGACGACTTCCCCATACAGACCGTTTCGGAAAAGCCAGAACCGCTGCCCTGCTTCATCCTCGATCCGGAAATAATCGCGCGTCGGCATTGCGTCCTGCGCGCGCCACCATTCCATACTCACCCGCTCGGGTCCTTCCACATGAACGATCCTGTGAAAGGCACGCCGCCAGGTGAAATGTTTCGGCGGCTTGTCGGGCGCTTCAACGAGGCCAACATCGATCAATTCGGGATGCTCGAACAATCGCAGTGGCCGCAATGGCGGTTCGTCCTCGGTACGCGCCGGCCATACCGCCGTCGATGCCGCGATCAAATGATGCTGCGCAGGTGCGGCCCGCATCGCGCGTTCGGGAATGTGCGTATCGACCGGCAGATGCACGATGACGCGGCGGGGGCCGACCCGCGCCGCGATGCGGTCGATCAAGGCGGCCAACTCGTCATTGTCATGCACATTGGCGTCGAGGTCGCGCTGCTGCTGCACCACGATCTCGGTACGCCCCGCGGAGAGGCGGATGAGATCGAAACCGAAACCGGGATCGAGCGGATCGGCAATTGCATCGAGGCGCTCGCGGAACAGCCGGTCGATCACGGCTACCTTAGTGACGGCCTGCCCGGTCTCCACGACAATGGAGCGCACCGCGCCGTCGGTGCGGAAGAAGCTCGCCTCCAGGCGTCGCGCGCCCTTGCCCTGTTTGTCCATCGCGCCGACCAGCATGGTCGCGAGGCTGGAGAGCGTCGCCGATATCACGCCATCGGTGGCGATGGGCTCGGGGAAACGTTTCTCGACGATGTAATCCGGCAGCGGTTTTCGCGGGGAGATCGGCGCGTCCGATTGCCCCAGCGCCTGCTCCAGCAGTGCGGTGAAATCCGCGCCGAACCGCGCAGTAATCTCAAAGCGGGCGCGCGAGGCGACATCACCAATGGTCTTCAGCCCGGCGCGGCGCAGCCCGTTGGTGATCGCCTGACCGGCGCCGAGCGTGAACACCGGCAGCGCCCGGACCGCCTCGGCCTCCGCGCCATCCGCGACGATGCGGCCGTGACTGTGGCGGCAGAGCGTGCGCGCGCAGACCGAGGTGCCGGCGATTGCGGCGCTGACGATAAAGCCCTGCGCGACGAGCGCGCGGCACAGCATCTGCATCAAGGCGGCCTCGCCGCCGAACAGATGTGCGCAGCCGGTGATATCGAGGAACAGCGCACCCGGCGCATCGAGCGCCACCAGAGGCGTGAAGCGGTCGCACCAGTCCGCGATGTGATTGAGCAGCAACCTGTCGGCTGCGGGATCTGCGTCGAATACCTGCACATCCGGGCAGACCGCGCGGGCATTCGCCAGCGGCAAGCCAATCTCGAGTCCGAATTTGGCCGCGGCGTCGTCCAATGCGGCAATCTGCAGCGCGTTGCTGTGCCTGGCGACGACGATGCTGGCTTGATGATTAACCGGCGCGCCGCTGTGCGAGCGCAGGCGTTGCAGGCGATCGGTAGGCAGCCGCGGCAGCCACAGGCTGAGAATGCGGCGCTTCACGGAAAAGGCACTCATCACACTTCCATTCCATGATCCAGTGGCCGTTCGGGCCATGACGATTTCGAACCAGTTGCGCATCCAGCATCGGCGCGCCCCATGCCTGCCAGGGCGAACCGGGCGGCGAATGCGCGGAGCGCACGATCCATCTTGTTTCCGCGGTCGATGCGGTCGGCGTCGCCGCCACCCGCAGCAGCAGCGCGGTGACGCCGGAGCCGCGCGCCGCCAGCGTCAGCTTGCGGCTGGCCACCAGATCGAATGGCTTGCTCTCGCCAAAACTCTCCAGCACCACGCAGCCCAGCGCGTCGCAGGCCAGCGCGTCCGCCGTGGTGCGCAATGCCGTCTCGACATCGGGCGCGCGCACGGTCACGAGGCTGCGCGGATCGAGCCCGAGTTCCTGCCAGCCTGATATCGCCAGCGCGCCTGTCTCGCGTTCGGAAAAATCCTGCCGGATCCACAGCAGCGGCCGCCTGGCGCTGATGCGCTGCGCCAGCCCCGCGATGAAGCCGGTTGCCGCCGCGCTCTGGCGGCCCTCGCAGAACACCTCGTGCAGCGCACCGCGCGCCAGCCCGCCCTGCAGCGCCATGTCGGCCTCGGCGTGGCCCAGCGATACGCGATCCGGCGCATAGGTATCCGCGTGCGTCTCGATGCGCTCTATGCTGCCGCGCAGATGCGCAAGCGTGTCCGTGCGTACGCCGCTCATGCGCCGCTCCTCTGGAAATATAGGCAATCACAGGTCTCTCAGAGAACCAACGATTGGCTCAATTGTTCATGATATGTTCTAATATAAAGCCAAGACAGCCCGCGGAGTCAATCGGATTCAGGCAAGCCGCCCGTTCACATCTCAAGACCATTCCGGATTACGAGCCCTTCGTCGATGACCTCAGGGGCGTCGCGAAGCATCTGAGCAAGGCGGCGAGAGCCGCGTGATGATGTCGTGCCCACGAACGCGGGAACGACATCACCAGCGATCCCGCCAGCCTAGATCACGAATTCCCGCATCACGCGCCTGGTGTCTATCTCGAACTCCATGTCGAGCACCGGCGGCCGCGCGAAGTGCCAGTTCAGGCCGGCGTGCGCGGCGCCCTGGCGAACCAGTTCGTCCACGACCAGGGCATGGAAATCATGCACGGTGTAGACCTGCGTGCCCGTGGTGTCGCTCCAGGCGAAACCCAGTGCTTCCAGACGCTGCGTGATGGAGCGGACTGTGAAATTCACTTTCTCCTGCCAGCCTTCCGGGCTGAGATCGCGGTAGCGCACCAGCCGCTCCACAAAGCTGCCCGGACCGCCGCGGACTTCGCCGCCACCGGAAATCACGCAGCTTGGCCTGGCGCCCAGCATCGGCCGCGTGAACGAGAACGCGTAGAACGACGGCTCCGTCGGCGGGTCGATTTCCGGACAGACATTGCTGCGCGCGACGGGATTGTTGTCGCTCGTGCCGTCGTAGATGCCCCATTCGACCAGCGTCTTGACGTAATGCTGGTTGAAGGCACGAAAGCCGTCGCTATCCACCGCGGCGGGCGAACGCAATTCGCAGGCGCACAGCGCGGTCAGCGGACGGCCGGCGCCGAGGATGTAATCGGCGATCAACGAGAAACCATCCGCCAGCGGCACCAACTTGTCGAAGCGCACGCGTTCGATTTCGAAATCCGCATGAGCTGCGACACCGCTGGAGAACTGGAATCCTGCCGGAATGTAGCGATAGTTGCCGGCCGCAAAATCAAGCGTCATGGGTGTTTCCTGTGAGGGCTGCGGGCGCAGCATACGAAAATGGCGGATCGATTTCTCGATCCGCCATCAAAGCTCAAAGGCTCATGTTCGACAAGCTCAGCTCGTGCGCAGCGCCGGCACAGCGCCATCCTGCAGATCGAAGGCCTCGATCTCCTTGGCGCGCTTGGTCTCGCGGCCGGCGCGGTGGTCGGTGGCGATCGCCACGTAGACCGCGGGCAGCACGAACAGCGTGAACAGCGTGCCGATCATCATGCCGGACACCACCACGAGGCCAATCGAGAACCGGCTCGCCGCACCCGCACCCGCCGCGGTCAGCAGCGGCAGCAGGCCGGTGACCATCGCCGCCGTCGTCATCAGGATCGGACGCAGCCGGACCCGCGCCGCCATCTCGATCGCCGAACGCTTGTCGAGCCCTTCCTTGAGCTGCAGCTCGTTGGCGAACTCCACCATCAGGATGCCGTGCTTCGAGATCAGCCCGACCAGTGTCAGCAGCCCGACCTGGGTGTAGATGTTGATCGTCGCCACGCCGAAGAACAGCGGGATCAGCGCACCCGAAATCGCCATCGGCACCGAGATCATGATGACCAGCGGATCGCGCATCGATTCGAACTGCGCCGCCAGCACCAGGAAGATGATGATCAGCGCGAAGCCGAACGCCACCGCGAGCTGGTTGCCTTCCTGCACATACTGCCGGGAATCCGCGAGATAATCGTGGTTGAAGCCGGCCGGCAATTGCTTGGCCGCTCCCTCCAGGAAGTCGACCGCGGCGCCGACGGTGACGCCGGGCATCGGCACGGCCTGGAAGGTCGCCGAGTTGAGCTGGTTGTAGTGCGACAGCGCGTTCGGGTTGGTGGCGGTTTCCACCGTCACCAACGTCGACAGCGGCACCTGCTGGCCGGTGGACGTCGGCACGTAATAGTTCTGCAGCGAATCCTGCGAGATCCGCATCGCGCGCGGCACCTGCGGGATCACTTGGTAGGAGCGCCCTTCGAGGTTGAAGCGGTTGGTGTAGTTGCCGCCGAGCAGCGTCGACAGCGTGCTGCCGATGCTCGCCATCGTGACGCCGAGGTCGTTGGCCTTGTTGCGGTTGATGTTCACCTTCACCACGGGCTGATTGTAGTCGAGATCGCTGTCGGCGACGATGAACAACCCGCTCTTGCGCGCGGCGTCCTTCAGCTTGTTCATCTCCTCATAGACCGACTGGAAGCCGTTGGTGGAGTTGATCACCATCTGAATCGGCAGGCCGCCGGGGCCGCCTGGCAGCGCCGGCAGGTTGAAGGCGAAGGCGTTCACGCCCTCGATCTTGCTGAGCTCGGCCTGCACCAGCGGCTTCAGCTTGGTGGAGGAGCGGGTGCGTTCGTCCCACGGCTTCAGCAGCATGCCGGCGATGCCGTTGCTCGGGCCGTTGATGCCGTTGATGATGAAACGCAGGTCGGTCTCCGGGAACTTCTCGAACACCTTGTCCATCTTGTCGCCGTAGAAATCCGAGTAGTCGATGTTGGCGTATTTCGGCGCCTTGACCACCGCGAACAGGATGCCCTGGTCTTCCTCGGGCGCCAGCTCCTTGGACGTGTGCTGGTACATGAACACGACGAGGCCGAGGATCACCACCGCGAACAAAGCGGTGATCGGGCGGTAGTCGAGCGAACGGTCGAGCTGGCGGCCGTACCAGCGCGTGGTGGCGCCGAACACCTTGTCGACCTTCTTGCCGAACCAGCTCGGCTCCTCCTGCTTCAGCAGGACCGAGCACATCATCGGCGACAGCGTTAGCGCGATGATGCCGGAAACAATCACCGAGCCGGCCAGCGTGAAGGCGAATTCGCGGAACAGCGCGCCGGTGAGGCCGCCGAGGAAGCCGATCGGCGCGTACACCGCCGCCAGCGTAATGGTCATCGAGATCACCGGGCCGACGATTTCGCGCGCGCCTTCGAGCGAGGCCTGGACCGGCGATTTGCCCTCCTCCAGATGCCGATGGATGTTCTCCACCACCACGATGGCGTCATCGACCACCAGTCCGATCGCCAGCACCATCGCCAGCAGCGTCAGCAGGTTGATGCTGAATCCCATCACCAGCATCAGGCTGCAGACGCCGATCAGCGACAGCGGGATCGTCACCACCGGGATGATCACCGAGCGGAAAGAAGCCAGGAACAGGAAGATCACCACGATCACAATGCCGACGGCCTCGATCAGCGTGTGCTCGACCTCGTTGATCGACGAGGTGATGAACATGGTGGAATCGTAGGCCACCTTCATCTTCAGCGAGGGCGGCAGGTTGCGCTGCAGTTCGGGGAACAGCTTGCGCACGCCTTCGACGATGTTGAGCGGATTGCCTTCCGGTGTCGACTGCACGCCGATGAAGATCGCGCGTTCGCCCGAGAACGCCACGCTGGCGTCGGTGCTTTGCGCCGCGAGCTGCACGGTGGCGATGTCCTCCATGCGGACGAAGCCGCCGTCCTTGGCCTTCACCGTCATCCGCTTGAACTGCTCGACGTTCTGCAGGTCGGTATTGGCCGTGACGTTGGAGATGATGAAATAGCCCTTGGTCTGGCCGGCCGCCGACTGGAAGTTGTTGGCGCGGATCGCCGCCGCCACGTCATCCGGCGACACGCCACGCCCCTGCATGCGGACCGGATCGAGCCACAGCCGCATCGCAAAGGTCTGGCCGCCGAGAATGTCGGCCGAGGCAACGCCCGCAACGGTGGACAGCACCGGCTGCACCGCGCGCGTCAGGTAGTCGGAGATCGCCGAACCGGACAGTTCCTCGCTGGAGAAGCCGAGATACATCACCGCCGTGGTCGAGCCGGTCGATTTCACGATCACCGGATCGTTGGCCTCTTTCGGGATCAGGTACTTGACCGAATTGACCTTCGACAGCACTTCGGTGAGCGCGGCGTTGGGGTCGTTGTTGAGCTTGATGTAGACCGAGATCAGGCTCTGGCCCTGGGTCGAGGCCGAGGTCATGTAGTCCAGGCCTTCGGCTGCCGCGACGGCCTGCTCGATCGGCGTGGTGATGAAGCCCTGCATCAGGTCCGGCGACGCGCCGGGATACACCGTGGTGATGGTGATCACGGTGTTCGACAGCTTCGGATACTGCCGGATCGGCAGCGAGGTTGCGGCCTTGAAGCCGATCAGCAGGATCAACAGGCTGACGACCACCGCCAGCACCGGCCGCTTGATGAAAATATCGGTAAAAACCATCGCGGTGCTCCGTCAGCGGCATCGGCGCCGAACGGATCGGCCGCGGCGATGCAGGAAATCTCGATTGTGAGACGGGCTGCGGCGATCCGCAGCCCGTCGCTCTCTTGTTAGTTCAGCGGCGCCTTCGCCGGAATCTGCGGACCGGGATCGCTCGAGATCACCACCGCGACGCCGGACTGCAGCTTGAGCTGCCCGACCTGCACGACACGGTCGCCGGCCTTGAGGCCGCGGACGATGACGGCACGGCCGTCGATGCGGTCGCCGGTCTGCACGAAGGAACGCACCGCCGTCAGATCGGTCTTGCCGTCATCGAGCTTCTTCTCGGTGATCAGGTAAACCGAGTCGCCGTACAGCGTGTAGTCGACCGCGGTCTCCGGCACGGTGATCACGGCCGGCTTGTCGGGCAGCACCACCGTGGTGGTCGCGAACATGCCGGGCTTCAGGATGCCCTCGGGATTCTGGATCGTCGCCTGCACCCGGATGTTGCGGGTCTCGCTGGCGATCTGCGGCTCGATCGTGGTCAGCTTGCCTTCGAATTTACGGCCGGGATAGGCATCCACCCCGATGCGCACGGTCTGGCCGACCTTGAGCGTGCCGGAATCCTTCTCGGTCACGGTGAAGTTGGCATACACCGCCGAGAGGTCCGTCAGCGTCACGATCTGGGTCCCGGCGGTGAGGTACTGTCCGATCTCGACGCGGCGCACGCCGAGCACGCCATCGAACGCCGCGCGCACCAGCTTCTGCGAGATCACGGCTTCGGTCCTGGCGATGCCGGCCTGGGCCTGGTCGAACGCCGCCTGCGCGGTGTCCACCGTGGCCTGCGGGCCGAACTGGCGCGACGCCAGCTGCTTGGCGCGGTCGAGGTTGAGTTCCGCGACCTTGGCCTGCGCCTTGAAGCTGGCGAGGTCGCCCTGCTCCGGTCCGTCGAACAGCTGCACCAGCGGCATGCCGGCCTTCACGGAAGCGCCGGCCTCGAACATGATCTGGGTGATGCGGCCGTTGAGGTCGGAGGTGACGTTGACCTGGTGCACGGCGGCGAGGTCGCCGACCGCGTTGATCAGGTTCGGAATCACTTCCGACTTGGCCGCGGCCACCGTGACGTTGGTCGGCGGCGGCTTCATCGTGGCGAAGAAATTCTTGATGGCGTTGGCGCGGATGTAGTTGAATCCGACGATGGCCCCGACCAGCACCCCGAGCAGGATGCCGATGATGATGAACCAGCGCCCCATCCGCACCGGGCGCGGACGGGGTTTTTCGACAGGCGCGCGCGGCGCCGTATTGGCTTCGGTCGTGAGGGTCATGTCAGGCGCTTTCTGTCGTTACCGCGGGCAGCAGGTCCGGCGAAATTTCTAGGTCGATATATCGGGCGATGGCCGCTTCGGTGAGGCCGATGCCGCGAAGAATGAACTCGCAGAGCTGCCGCTCGAGACCGGGATCGTTGCCATAGGGCAAAGTGGGAACCGGGGGAAGCCTCGCCAGCGAGGCCATCATCGCGGTGTGGTGCGCGAACCAGAACAGGTTCAGCGGCGTATTGCCGACGCGGCTGGCGTCGCCCTGCGCGATCGCCTGCTCCAGCGCCCCGGTGAAGGCCGCGCCGATCAGCCTGCCAACCTTCTCGAACAGCAGCCGGGCGAATTCGCCGTCGTTGAGATGGCTGATGATCATCAGCCGCATCCGCTGCGCTTCTTCCTGCTCGGGCGCGGCGAGCACTTCCTGGAAGTGTCCGACCATGCCGCGAATCAGGATCACCAGCGTCTCGGTGGATGGCGGCAGGCCAAGCAGCTTGTGCAGGCCCGGATCGGCCTCGCATTCCTCGGCGAGGATTTCGGCGTACAGCGCCGACTTGGTCGGGAAATGCTTGAACAGCAAGCCTTCGGAGATCGACGCCGCCGCGGCCACGCTCTTGGTCGTGGTGCCGGCGAATCCGTGTTGCGCAAAGCATCGCTTCGCCGCGCTGAGAATCAGCTCGCGCCTGAGATCATGGGTCATTCGTAAGGTGCTCATCGTCGTGAGTAAGCACTCACCTTGCGAATTGTCAATAATTTGGTGCGTCGCGGAAGGCGGATTTTGGGGCCCGGCGCCGGTATAGGTATCATGTGCAGGCGGATGGGCTGAAGGGCTCGCGAGTTCCCGAGTCTACGCAGCAGCGCGTCCGGGTACCGCCGCTAGCCGAAATTCTGCAGCGCCGGAAACGTCTCCAGCAGCCAGATGCTGACGCTGGACACCGCGCCGGTGAGGAAGCCGATGCCGGTGAGGACCATCAGCACGCCCATCACGCGCTCGACCTGCAACAGATGCCGCTTCATGCGGGCGAACATCGTGGAGAACTGCTCGACCATCAGCGCCGCGATCAGGAACGGAATGCCCAGCCCGGCGGAATAGACCGCCAGCAGCATCGCGCCCTTGGCGACGGTGGCCTCGGCGGCGGCGACCGACAGGATCGCGGCGAGGATCGGGCCGATGCACGGCGTCCAGCCAAACGCAAAGGCCAGCCCCATCGCATAGGCGCCCCACAGCCCGACCGGCTTGGCCATCGCCAACCGGCCCTCGCGCATCAGCAGGCCGATCCGGGTGAGGCCGAGGAAATGCAGCCCCATCAGGATGATGATGATTCCGGCGACGATCGACAGTTCGGCCGAATAAGCCCGGATCAGGCCGCCGATCAGGCTGGCGCTGGCGCCGAGCGCGACGAACACCGTGGAAAAGCCGAGCACGAACATGCACGCCGAGATGATTACCGCGCGCTTCGAGGCGCGGTCAGCCTCGTCGGCGGCGACGTGCTCGATGGTCGCACCGGTAAGATAGATCAGATAGGGCGGCACAAGCGGCAGCACGCAGGGCGACAGGAAGCTGACAAGGCCGGCCAGCAGCGCTGCGGGGATCGAGACATCATGGATCATACGGCTAGATGCACCCCGGGCGCTGCGGGATGCAAGGCCCGTGCGGCGCCTCGCCGCGTTGTGATCGCGGCGTGATCGGTTGACCCGCCGCGCCGCGCGGCGATCATGGGCGCCAGATTGGAATCACCGATGCACAACCTCCTGACCGACATTGCCGGCGTCCGCGTCGGCCACGCCGACGACGCTGCCCTCGCCTCCGGCGTCACCGCGATCCTGTTCGACCACCCCGCGGTGGCGGCCATGGATGTGCGCGGCGGCGGGCCCGGCACCCGCGACACCACGCTGCTCGACCCCGTCAATACCGTGGAGACCATCAACGGCATCGCATTGTCCGGCGGATCGGCCTTTGGCCTTGAGGCCGGCGGCGGCGTGCAGGCCTGGCTCGCCGAACAGGGCCGCGGCTTTCGCATCGGCGACGCCGTGATCCCGATCGTGCCCGGCGCGGTGTGCTTCGACCTGCTGAACGGCGGCAACAAGAAATGGGGCCGCTTCGCCCCCTACCGCGACCTCGGCTACGCCGCGGCGGAGGCCGCCGGCGACAGCTTTGCGCTCGGCAGCGTGGGCGCCGGCCGCGGCGCCACCACGGCGAATTTCAAGGGCGGGCTGGGCTCCGCTTCGGCGATCACCTCCGGCGGCGTGCGCGTCGCGGCGCTCGCCGTGGTCAATGCGATCGGCAGCGTCACCGTGGGCGACGGGCCGTGGTTCTGGTCGGCGCCGTTCGAGGTCTCCGACGAATTCGGCCAGCGGGGCCTGCCCGCGCATTTCACGCCGGACATGCTGGCGATGCGCATCAAGGGCGGCACGGCGGCCTCCGCGATCGAGAACACCACATTGGTGGTGGTCGTCACCGACGCGATGCTCAGCAAGCCGCAGGCAAAGCGGCTGGCGATGATGGCGCAGACCGGCTTTGCGCGCGCCATCACCCCGGTGCACGCGCCGCTCGACGGCGACATCGTGTTCGCGGCGGCGACCGGCGAGAAGCCGATCGATCCGCTCGTCGGCCTGACCGAACTCGGCATGGTCGCCGGTCACGTTACCGCACGCGCCATTGCGCGGGGCGTCTATCACGCCACCGCGCTGCCCTTCGAAGGCGCGCAGCCCGCATGGCGCGACAAATTCGGCTAGGCGCTCCCGTCACCGCCAAGATCATCCGGGTATATATTTCCGCACGAACACATAAAACTACCTATTTACTTTGGTGGTATATGATAAATCCAAGTATACTAAGGTTAAAAATCCGTTTAACTTGCCGGACGTAAAACCCGGCGTCACCTTGTCGATGCGCTTCACAAAAGAGCGCGCAACAAGGAGAAGCGTCATGAAGAAGATCGTCGTTCTCGCTGCGATGGCTACCGCATTGCTCTCCGCCCCGGCCTTTGCTGGCGGTGGTGGTGGTGGTGGACGAGGCCTGATCATCAATGCCAGCGTTGTGACGGGTTCGAACGGCGTGCTCGGCCTGCTCGGCGGCGGTGGCCGCGGCAATAGCGGCCTGGGCATCGGCGCCAGCGTCAACACCGGCAAGGGCGGCATCCTCGGCGCCATCCTCGGCGGTGGGCGCGGCAATTCCGGCGGCCATTCCGGCGGCGGCTGCGGCTGCTGACATCACACTGGAACGAACGGGGGACGCCCCGCTCGTTTTGTACTTCCTGGTTTCACTTCACGATTTCACTTCGTCATCTTATTTGGCCACCTTGGCCTTGTCTTCCGCCTTCGCCCGGGCCTCGTTCGGCGCAAAGGTCTTGGTCAGCGACGACGCTACGATGATCGCATTGGCCCTCTCGCCATTGATCAGCGTGCCCGTCGTGCGCGACAGGTCCATGCCCCATTTGATATCCTTGGTGATCTCTCGCGACATGCCGACGCCGAACGTGGTGGTGGTCTGCCGGAACGGCGAATCCAGATATTCGATCGACGCATAGCCGGCCGCCGCCGTCAGCAGCAGCTTCGGATCGACCTGCCAGCCCGCCTTGGCCGAGTAGAGCGTATCGATGGTGATCGGCGAGACCGGAAAGGTGGTCTCGCCGGCGCGGCGCGTGGCATTCAGATCCAGCGTCACCGTCTTCCATCTGGCCGGCCGCCAGCTCACACTGGCGTCGAACAGCGTGCGCTCGACATTGCTGAAATCCACGTCGTGCCATTTGCCGTACAGTTTCGAGACCGAGGCAAAGGCGGTGACTTCGTCGGCATCATACTTCGCGAACACAAACGGCTGCACGCGCTCGTTGTCGCGGCGATAGCCGAACACGTCGAGCTCCTCGGCGTAGCGCCGCGCCGACAGATTCACGGAGACGCCGAGCTCGGCCTTGCCGCGGATCACGCTGACGCCGGGAATGATCGCGCCGCGCCAGTACGACAGCGGCGTCGGCAGGAAATCCTCAAAGATTGCGTTGGTCTGGTTCAGCGTCGAGCGCCCGCCTTCCGCGGTGACGAACAATTTGACCTTGTCCTGCAGCGACTCGAGCTTGACGGTCTGCAACAGATCGCTGGCGCGCAGATTGTAGCTGTTGAAATCGGACAGCGTGGTGGTCGAAGTGACGCGCAACTCATCGTTGCCCGTCGTTCCCCGCAGCATCACCTTGCCGTTGGTCATCGGCAGCAGCAACGGATTGGCGTAGCGCGTGGTGCTGCCTTCCGCGGTGACGCCCCAACTGCCGCTGTCGTCCTTGCTGCCGGCGGCGAGCGCGACATCGGTGGCAATGAAGGCGCTGCCCGGCGAGCCGTGGCCGGAGCCGAATTGCGGATTGCTGTCATAGCCGCCGCGCAGCCGCACCGAGGCCAGAAAGTCGTCCTCGGCGAAGGCCGGCCCGCCAAGTAAATAAATACCGACGACCGCGATGAATACTTTCATACGCAACATACGCCACCCGAAATACTTTACAATCGAGGGAAGCGTGTCGCGTTATAGTAAGCAAAGAATGAAGTTCCTTCCCGGCGGCGGGATTAATCGACGCCCTTCGAAAGCCCGCGCCGCCGCCTACCACCGTCGCGCCGATGTGTACCACCGGGCCGCGCGCAACGAATGACGGTGGTAGTTATTACCAGCAGGGCTTCACCGGACCGGCCGCCATGCCTTCGTCAGCCATACGACACCTCGCCTACGATGCTGCCACGCGCGAACTCACCGTGACCTTCGTCAGTGGCCGCCGCTATGCCTATGCGGATGTCGCGCCGGAAATGTTCACGGCAATTTCGACGACGCCGTCGCAAGGCACGTTCTTCAACGCGCACATCCGGGACGCCTATGCGTATCGGGAGCTGGAACGGCGGCGATGAATGGCCCCCTCTTGTCCCGGACGCGCCGCAGCGCGAAGCGCTGTCGCGCAGAGCCGGGATCATGCCAGACACCGGCGTGCGTGACGGCCCCGGCCCTGCGAAACGATACTTCGTATCGCATCGCGTCCGGGGCACGAGAGGAAACTACGATCAGGCGCTGATCGACAGCGTCGAGGTGGCCTTGGAGGCCTGGATCGCCTGCGCCTGGCGCTGGATCATCTGCTCGATGAAATTATACGACGAGCTGGCCTTCGACGACGTGGCATTCGCGGTCGTCGATGCGCTGCCGGTCGGGGTCGGCGCGGACGTCATCGAGACCACGGAGCCATCGGCATAGGTGGTCGATGTCGTCGTGGTGCCGTCGGGATTCATCGTGGTCGTGGAGGTGGCGTCCTTGGTGTCGCTATCGCCGCCGCCGCCACCGCCGCCGCCTTTTAGCGCCGCTGCGGCCGAGCTGGCGGCGCCCTTGCCCTTCAGCGCCACCGACAGCTCATCCTGGCTGACCGAGCCGTCGCCGTTGGTATCGAGCTTGGCGAACACCTTGTCGGCATTGGCGACGTTGGTGCCGCCGGCGCCGAGCTTGTCCTCGAACTCGGCCTTGCTGATGCCGCCGCTGCCGTCGCTGTCGAGCAGGCTGAACAGCTTCTTCAACGGATCCGACTTGCCGCTGGAGGCCGATGTCGTGCTGGCGTTGGAAGCGTCGCACTGCGCCGCGATCGCCGCACTCATCGTGCTGGTCGACAGCGTACCGGAGCTGCTCGAACTGCTGCTGATCACCGGCGTGGCGGTGGCACTGGAGGTCGCCGCCGTGGTGAACGGCGTGTTGGCGCTTGACGTGCCGGTGCTGGTCGCCGCGCTCTTTTTCTTCGAGGCGGTCAGCGCCTGAAGCGCGTCGATGGCGGTGGTGGCGGCAGCGAGGGCTGGCAACATCGAAAACTCCTGTCCATGCCGCGGCGTGCGGCCTGAATTCGCAGCTTTAGAGGGAGCAAGTCACGTGCCAGCGAAATAACCCCGTAAAAACAACAACATTTCCGCTTCAGCGGGCGAAGAATCCCGGCAAATCATGCCGTTGCGGCAGAATGTGCCGGGACCGATCGGCCGTGCTGATCGACCGCGCGCGTTGCCGCTGCGCGAAGCCCATGTTACGCGGGGTCCTCCCCTCCGCAGGAACGCCCAGGAAACCCGATGTCCAGCTTCGCGCCCCGCCCCCTCGTCATTGCGCCCTCGATCCTGGCCGCGGATTTCTCGAAACTCGGCGAAGAGGTCCGCGCCGTCGATCAAGCCGGCGCCGACTGGCTGCATCTCGACGTGATGGACGGCCATTTCGTGCCGAACATTTCCTACGGCCCGGATGTCATCAAGGCGATGCGGCCGCACACCAAGAAGATCTTTGACGCGCATCTGATGATCGCGCCGTGCGACGCCTATCTGGAAGCCTTCGCGAAAGCCGGCTGCGACCACATCACCGTGCATGCCGAGGCCGGCCCGCATCTGCACCGCTCGCTGCAGGCGATCCGCGCGCTCGGCAAGAAGGCCGGCGTCTCGCTGAATCCCGGCACGCCGCTGTCGGCGATCGAATACGTCATCGACCTCCTCGACATCGTGCTCATCATGTCCGTCAACCCCGGCTTCGGCGGCCAGGCCTTCATCCCCTCCGCGCTCGGCAAGATCTCCGACCTGCGCGCCATGACCGCGGGCCGCCCGATCGATATCGAAGTCGACGGCGGCGTTACGTCGGCGGTATCAGGCCAACTGGCGGCTGCCGGCGCGAATGCGTTCGTCGCGGGCTCGGCGGTGTTCAAGGGCGGCACGGTGGAGAGCTACAAGGCGAATATCGATGGAATCCGCGGAGCTGCGCTGCAGGCGCGCGGAGAAGCGATTTAAGCCTCAGGGTGGGTTGCCTCCGTCCTTTCGGATGAAGCGCGTAGCCCGCATGAGCGCAGCGTCATGCGAGCTACCTGGCTGCGCTCAACCCATCCTGCAGGGCCACGGGCTTCTCGCGGTCTCAAAGATACCGCGCATCGTCGCCCTTCAGTGCATCGCGCATCCCGTTCGGCACCGGAAAGCCGTAACCGGACCAGTCATCGGCCCAGCTCAGCCGTCCCGCCTGGTGCTCCGCACTACAATGGAGCTCGGTGCCGACGATATTCAACGCAACAAGCAACGCCTGAATGGCGTCCGCCCCACCCGCTGAACCTTTCCGCTCGCGGTCGGGCCAGCCGATCGTCCAGTCCGAGAACCACGAATTTTCGCGCTGCTCGGGCCACGAAATGCCCACGGTGACATCGACGAATCCGGCGCCGTCTCGGAGTTTCAAAATGCGCTGCATGGCGTTCGACATGATTAAAGCCTCAACACAGGAAGCGTAGGGAACAAGCGCGCTCTTGCGCCGTGCCCACCATCGTGCACCGAGATTGAAAGGGGTGGACACGCTTCGCTTTGGCCATACTACCATTTCGACCTTGAGGCCCGGGCACATCGCCCACCGCTGTCATTCCGGGGCGCAAATCCGGCGCCGTCAGGCGATGGATTTGCGAACCCGGAATCCAGAAGTGCGGTTCGCCATCTCGAGATTCCGGGTTCTCGCTGCGCCGGCTTCGCCGGCCGAGCGCGCCCCGGAATGACAGCGTGGGTGGCCGCGTCCGGCGACTTTCCGCGCCCCCTCCCGCACCGCCATCCGTTCTGGCCTCCCCCGCCCCTTTCTGCTAAAGCGCGGCGTAATCCCCCAAACCCCGCGAGTGCCCATGATCCCCCGCTATACCCGTCCCGAAATGGCTGCCATTTGGGAGCCGCAGACCCGCTTCAAGATCTGGTTCGAGATCGAGGCCCATGCGGCCGATGCGCTGGCGGAGCTGGGCACCATCCCGAAGGAAGCCGCCAGGACCATCTGGGCCAAGGCCAAGGACGTCACCTTCAACGTGGACCGCATCGACGAGATCGAGCGCGAGACCAAGCACGACGTCATCGCCTTCCTGACCCACCTGGCCGAAATCGTCGGCCCGGAAGCGCGCTTCGTGCATCAGGGCATGACCTCCTCCGACGTGCTCGACACCTGCCTCAACGTGCAGCTGACGCGCTGCGCCGACCTTCTCATTGCCGACGTCGATCGTCTGCTGGCGGCGCTGAAGACCCGCGCCTTCGAACACAAGATGACCCCGACCATCGGCCGCTCGCATGGCATCCACGCCGAGCCGGTCACCTTCGGCCTGAAGCTCGCTTACGCCTATGCCGAATTTACGCGCGCCCGCGAACGTCTCATTACCGCGCGCAAGGAAGTCGCGACCTGCGCGATCTCCGGCGCGGTCGGCACTTTCGCGCAGATCGATCCGCGCGTCGAAGCGCATGTTGCGAAAGCGATGGGCCTTGCCGTCGAACCGATCTCGACGCAGGTGATCCCGCGCGACCGCCACGCGATGTTCTTCGCCACGCTGGGCGTGATCGCCTCGTCGATGGAGCGCCTGGCCACCGAAGTGCGCCACATGCAGCGCACCGAAGTGCTGGAAGCCGAAGAGTTCTTTTCCGAGGGCCAGAAGGGCTCGTCGGCGATGCCGCACAAGCGCAACCCGGTCTTGACCGAGAACATCACCGGCCTCGCCCGCATGGTCCGCGCCTATGTCGTGCCGGCGATGGAGAACGTGGTGCTGTGGCACGAGCGCGATATCTCGCATTCCTCGGCCGAGCGCATGTTCGGCCCCGATGCCACCGTGACGCTCGACTTCGCGCTGAACCGAATGGCCGGCGTGATCGAGAAGCTCCTGATATATCCCGCCAACATGCAGAAGAACCTGGATCGCCTCGGCGGCCTCGTGCATTCGCAGCGCTTGCTGATCGCGCTGACGCAGAAGGGCGCCTCGCGCGAGGACGCCTACAAGCTCGTACAGCGCAACGCGATGCCGGTGTGGCGCGGCGAAGGCGACTTCCAGACGCTGCTGAAGAACGACGCCGACGTTACGAAGTATCTATCTGACGCCGAGATCGAGGAACAGTTCGACCTCGGCTATCACTTCAAGCACGTCGATACGATCTTCAACCGCGTGTTTGGCACGAATTAAGCATTGTCATTGCGGGTCGCGCGCAGCCCAAGCTGCGGGCGACCCCGGAATGACAATGAAGGGAATGTGCATGGGTCGCGTCGTCGCCGTCTGTTTCCGCAAGGGGCACCACTTCAGCAAGCCGCCGGCGCTCAGCATTCGCCTGCTCGCAGGCCTCGGCGTCGAGGGCGACGCGCATATGGGCGAGAAGGTCATGCACCCCTACCTCGCACGCAAGAACCCTGATGCGCCGAACCTGCGCCAGGTGCACCTGATACACCGCGAACTGTTCGACGAGGTTCGCGCCAAGGGCTTCGACGTCAATCCCGGCGACCTCGGCGAGAACGTCACCACCGAGGGCATCGACCTGCTCGGGCTGTCGACCGGCACCAGGCTCCATCTCGGCGACGGAGCGGTGATCGAGATCACCGGGCTGCGCAACCCCTGCCACCAGATCGAGGACTTCCAGAAGGGTCTGCTGGCCGAAGTGTTCGAGAAGAACCACGCGACCAAGACGCTGGTGCGCAAGGCCGGCATCATGAGCATCGTGCTGACCGGCGGCGACGTCCGCCCCGGCGACGCCATCCGCGTCGAGCCGCCCGAAGGACCGCACCGTCCACTGCTGCTGGTGTAGCTGTCATTCTCCCGCACGCTCCATCGGCGCAGCGGGGAATGACAACCGGGGAGTTTGCATGGCCACCGTCCTCGCCGTCGCCCAGCGCCACGGCCATCACTTCAGCAAGACGCCGACGCTCAGCATTCGCCTGCTCGCAGGCCTCGGCGTCGGGGGCGACGCGCATATGGGCGAGACGGTGAAGCACCGCTCGCGGGTACAGCGCGATCCGACCCAGCCGAATTTGCGCCAGGTGCATCTGATCCACGCCGAACTGTTCGACGAGCTGCGCGCGAGGGGATTCGTGGTGCAGCCGGCGGAGCTTGGCGAGAACGTCACCACCGCAGGCATCGACCTGCTCGGGCTGCCGACAGGGACGCGGCTGCGGCTCGGTGACAGCGCCGTCATAGAAGTCACCGGGCTGCGCAATCCCTGCATCCAGATCGACGCGTTTCAGAAGGGCCTGATGGCCGCAACCCTGGACAAGGACGCCGGGGGCCACCTGATCCGCAAGGCCGGCGTCATGGCCATCGTGCTGGCGGATGGCTGCGTGCGGCCTGGCGATGCGATCGCGGTGGAATTGCCGGCAGAACCGCATCGGAAGCTGGTGGCGGTGTAGGGCGTGGCCTCATGAGCGCGTAGCCAAATTCCGCGAGATCCGAAAATAACCTCGCAAGTGGCTCAATCGAACCTTCCCTTTCCCGCATGGTTCTCGCTACGCTGCGCGGCATAGATGGAATGCCGGACCGCCATCGCGGCAACGGCACAAAAACGATACGAGGAAACGCCATGACCCGTCTCAGCGCGCGCCGCGCGTCCGTTTTCGCTGGCGCCAGCCTGCTTGCACTCGCGCTCGCAACCTTTCCCCATGACGTCCGCGCCGAGGATGCGCCGAAACTGCCTGACGCGACGCAGACTGATCCCGTCGTCAACAGCGTGATGCGGGGCTTTCCGCCGTCGGCCGACAAGACCGTGCGCTTCTCCGACGGATCGAGCGGCAAATTCCCGGGCACGCGCTGGGCGTTCAGCCACATCCGCGAACTGGTGCCAACGGCGAATGTGTGGCGCGGCGAAGGTCCGGTTGCGCAACTGCCGCGCGCCGAGCGAGACCTCGACAAAATTGCTGTCACGACGATGGACGGCAAGCAGATCACCTTCGGCGACATGCCGGCGCTGACCTACGCCGACGGCCTCCTGGTGCTGCACAAGGGCAAGATCGTCTACGAGAAGTATTTCGGCGCGGGTGACGCGCATCGGCCGCACATCGCCTTCTCGGTCACCAAGTCGTTCGTCGGCACGCTGGCGGCGACGCTCGCAGCACAAGGCAAGCTCGATCCTGAGGCGCGGGTCGTCAAATACGTGCCGGAGCTGAAGGACTCCGCCTACGGCGACAGCACCGTGCGGCAGGTGATGGACATGACCATCGGCGTCAAATACTCGGAGAACTACACCGACCCCAAGGCCGAGGTGTTCGACTATGCGCGGGCGGGCGGCATGGTGCCGCAGCCGCCGGGTTATACCGGGCCGAAGACGTTCTTCGAATTTCTCGTGACCTTGCAGAAGGAGGGCGAGCACGACGCCGCCTTTGCCTATAAGACCTCGAACGCCGAGGTGCTGGCGTGGATCGTCAAGCGCACATCTGGCCAGTCGATGGCAGATCTCTTGTCGCAGCAGATATGGCAAAAGCTCGGTGCCGAGAACGACGCTTATTTCATGGTTGATAGCATCGGCACAGAAAGCGGAGGCGGCGGGCTCAACACGACGCTGCGCGATCTCGCCCGCTTCGGGGAAATGATCCGCAACAAGGGTCGCTTCAACGGTCAGCAGATTATCCCGGCGGAAGCGGTGGCCGACATCGTAAAGGGCGGCGACAAGGAGAAATTTGCCAAGGCCGGCTACAAGACCCTGCCCGGCTGGTCCTATCGCGACATGTGGTGGCAAACCCGCAATGAGAATGGCGCGTTCGAGGCGCGCGGCATCTACGGGCAGGCGATCTACATCGATCCGAAGGCGGAGATGGTGATCGTGCGCTACGCCTCGCACCCATACGCCGCCAATGGCGCCAATGATCCTGTTACGCTTCCGGCCTTTGCCGCGGTGGCGAAGGAGCTGATGAAGTGACAATCCACTTTGGAGCCGGCTCGGCATCTACGACTGACGCTAGAGCTTTTTTTGGATTGAGCCTACTCGCCGTCCTCATGGTGAGGAGCGCGCCATTTGGCGCGCGTCTCGAACCATGGCGTGTGTCGCCCATCCTTCGAGACGCGGTCGAAGATGACCGCTCTTCAGAATGAGGAATCCTTGTGGAGAGGATGACTCATCTCAAAACGAAAATGCTCTAGGCCGAAAGGATCGGGGCGCACTTTTGCGTGCCGATTGACAATGCGGTGTTTATTGGAGCGCCCGGTCACGCCGGCGATGTGCCAACGCCTGTCGGCACCCTCGCCTCTACGGTCACGCCCCGCTCCGTCGAGGTCACGTCCATCGTCCCACCGAGTGCCAGCACGCGTTCGCGCATGCCGGTCAGGCCGAGGCCGAGTCTGTGATCGGCGGCCAGACCGGCGCCGTCGTCCTGCACCCGCACCGACACTTCGTCGACGCCCGTCGGCGCGATGGTGACTTCGACGCGCGTCGCGCCGGCGTGGCGGAACACGTTGGTGAGAGCTTCCTGTACCACGCGGTAGATGGTGAGTTCGACGGTCTCGCTCATCGGGCCGGGCGCCATCGCGATCGCCACCGCGACGCCGGGATGCGCCTCGCGCCATAGCCGCGTCAGCGCGCTCAAGGCCTCGCGCAGCCCGAGTTCGCTCAAGCCTGCCGGCCGCAGCCGCTCCAGCACGCGGCGATTGAGCTGCTGCAACTCGTTGACCTGCGCCGGCATGGCGCTGCCATGATTTTGCAGCGCCGCGATATCCGGCGTCGCAGAGCCCGCGATCCGCTGCAGCGCGCTGCCGTGTGCGCGCAGCGCAAACAGGAACGGCCCGAACTCGTCGTGCAGTTCGCGCGCGATTTCCTTGCGCTCGACATCCTGCAGCGACACCACCCGCTCCGCCAGCCGGCGCTTGTCCTCTACCGCGGCGCCCAGAGCAGTAGCCAGCGTGTTCAGCCGCTCGCCGATCGCGGCCAGCTCCGGCGGCCCCGCCGGCGCGACGCGGGTCTGATAGTGGCCGCCCTCGATCCGCGCCATGGCGTCGGACAACTGCCCGATCGGCGCCAGCGCGCGGCTCACCACGGTCATGGTAATCAGCAGCATGATCGCGGCAATCGCGGCCCCGACCTCGAGCTGGGTAACGATGCCATCCCAGATCTCCGCCATCTCGTCATTGGGATGCGAGGCGATCACCAGCGCACCCAACGATCGTCCGTTGACGACGACGGGAACCCGCAATGTGGTCTGCTCGGGATGTATCAGCCTGACGAACCATGCCGGCGGCGCATTGACTTCGTCGTCATCCCGGCGCGCTGCCGGCGTGACCGGCGCCGTCCCCTCCTCCCGGACGATGCTGACATGGCGCAACGCGGCGAGATCCGCGACGATGCGCTGCAGCCGCGCCTCGGGATCCGGCGCCTCGTTCAGTCCCGCGACCAATGTCGCGATGAACTCGCGCGCCAGCAGCACCACGCTGCGGTCTTCCGCCGCCACGCGCGGCCCGGCCTCCAGCGCCAGCCGGGCGATATTGATCACCAGCCCGAGCATCAGCACCAGCGCCAGCAGCAGGTTGAGTCGCGCCCGCAGGGATAGTCGTTGCCACATCCGTCTCTGCCGCCGTGCACCATGGGTGAGCGTTGACACGCAAATTCATCGACGCTCTACTTCAAGGCGGTAGTAGATGCCGATGGCGCGGCAAGGCCAAGCATATTTACCGGGACCGATGCCGATGCGTATCCTGATCGTCGATGACCATCCCATCGTCGCCTCCGGCTGCCGCGCGCTGCTGGCCGGCGATGCCGATATCGAAATATTCGACGCCGCCGATGCCGACATTGGCGAGGCCGTGTTCGCCCGCGAGGCCCCCGATATCTGCGTGCTCGATATCAACCTGCCCGGCGTCTCCGGCTTTGAACTGGCGCGGCGCATTCTGGCGCGCGACGGATCGGCGCGGATCATCATGTTCAGCATGAACGACGATCCGGTATTTGCCGCCCGCGCCATCGAGGCCGGCGCCCGCGGCTATGTATCGAAATCCGGCGATCCCCAGGATCTCGTCGCGGCGATCCAGGAGGTCGCGCGCGGCGGCGTGTTCCTGACGCCGGCCACTGCGCAGAGCCTGGCCTTCGCCCGACCCGACGATCGGCTCGGCAAGCTCAATCCGCGCGAGATCGAGATCCTTCGGCTGCTCGCGGCCGGCAAGAGCCTCACCGAAATTGCCTGGATGGTGCACGCCTCCTACAAGACGATCGCCAATACCTCGTCGATGATGCGCCACAAGCTCGGCCTGCGCACTTCAGCCGAACTGGTGCGGCTGGCGATCGAGAGCCGGCTGTGATGAGCTGATTTCGCGTTCCCCCGCCGCTTTTTCGGGTCTTGCGGCAAGATCAAGGCGGATCATCCGTCAAGCGTCGAAAGCCATTCAGTTTCAAGGACTAGCACACCGTCGATGCGGCGTGACGTCTTGCGGCGAATCTGTGGCACGGACGTGCGCCGTCGAGAGATCAGCTCTGGACGAGACTTGTGTCGGGCAGCAGCGCCGCCTTGTTTTGCCATACGCCGCAGCGTCGCGCGATCAGCGCCGCGACCACCAGCGTGGCGCCAAAGCCGGTGGGCGCCGCGAACAGCGGAAAGAACATCAGCAGGAACGCGACGAGCCCCAGCGCCGGCAGTTCGTAGCGTGCGAAGCCTTCCGCCAGCCCGACACGCACAAGGAAGCCGACCGGGATCGCCAGCACCATCACGTCGTAGAGAAACAGATACGGCGTCACCAGCAGCGTGCCGGTGGCCAGGGCTGCGGCCTTCCATTCGTAACGCAGCCGGCTGCGCCACATCACGACCAGCGTCACCGCGACCGCCGACGTCATGACACCCTGAAACATCCAGCCGAGCGGCTCGCTACCGCCGAAGTAGCGCACAAGCCCAAAGATGCTCTGCATCTTGCCCCAGGGCGCGCGACCCTCGGTGAGGAAGGCCTGCGAGAACATCGGCATCCAGTGAAAGAACGCCTGCCAACTCTCGGTGCCATAGGCCAGCCACGACACGGCCGCGAGCGCCACCGCCGTGATCGCCGCGCTGACAAAGACACGCCATTGCCAGGCGGCGATCAGCACCAGCGGAAACAGCAATCCATATTGCGGCTTGTAGCTGAGCAGGCCGAGGCAGATGCCGGCCAGCACCGGCCGCGTCGGCAGCAGCACCAGGGTGGCGCCGATCAACGAAGCGGTGAGAAAGCCGTTCTGCCCGATCAGCGTATTGGTCAGCACCACCGGAAACGCGGCTGCCAGCAGCAGCCCGAAAGGGCGCCCGACCACCGCACGCATCATGACGAGATACGGCACGAAACTCAGCGCGGCCCAGCCGGCATACGCCACCGCATAGGGCAACCGCGCCAGCATTTCGGCGACGAACAAAAACGGCGGTGGATAGTGCCAGGCGAAATTGCCGGGATAGGATTGGCCGAGCACCGCGACCTGGACCCGCTTCTGGATCTCCCAGTCCCAGGCCCAGGCCGGATGGCCCTCGAGCGCCAGTCTGCCGGCCGACCAGACATTGACGAAGTCGGTGGGCATGCCCAAGCCGGCCTCGTCATAGATCCAGCCGCGGCCGTAGAACGCCGGAAAGAGCACGATGTTGATCACCGCCAGCACGAAGCAGACGTTGAGCAGCGCCTTGGGAATGGCGGTGTCGTGCGGAACCGGTGCAAGCTGTTGCGCGGCCATCGGCCATCCCTCGTCGCGCCCGATGCGCGGATGCAGAATGCCATCGCCGACGTTGAGGAAGATTTAAGGGAGCAGCGTTTCCCCTCCGCACCCGGGCACGAGACACCACACAAAAAACGCGGCCTTTCGGCCGCGTTTTCTCAATTCTTCAAATTGTGCATCACGCCTGCGGCTGTGGCTCCAGGCCGGTGTCCGGACGCGGGCGCGGCTTGCCGGCGGGCGGCACCGCGGAGGTGCGCGGGCCGGTCGGCTCGAGCACGGATTCGCGGTTCGGCTTCTTGCCGTTCAACAGATCCTGGATCTCGTCGCCCGAAAGCGTCTCGAATTCCAAAAGCCCCTTGGCCAGAGCTTCCAGATCGGCGCGCTTCTCGGTCAGGATCTTGGTGGCCTCGTTGTAGCCTTCCTCGACCAGACGGCGGATTTCGCTGTCGATCTTCTGCACGGTGGCTTCGGAAGCATTCTGCGTGCGCGATACCGACATGCCCAGGAACACTTCATCCTGGTTCTCGCCATACGACACGGTGCCGAGTTCTTCCGACAGACCCCAGCGCGTTACCATCATGCGGGCAAGGCGCGTGGCCTGCTCGATGTCGGACGACGCACCGGAGGTGACCTTCTGG
>NZ_JAQGJT010000130.1 GCF_028290495.1 Tardiphaga sp. | reverse complement strand
AGAAGAATGATGAAGAAACCGGGATCCCGGATCTGCGGAGCGGCATAAGAATGCCGCACCGCGTCCGGGAAACGCAGCAATGCCTCAGTCGAACAGGCTCGACACCGACTCTTCCGACGCGGTGCGGCCTATGGCGTCGGCGATCAAGGACGCGATCGGCAGCGTGCGGATGTTCGGTGAATTGATCACGGCATCGGTGGGCTGGATCGAATCCGTGATCACCAGTTCCTTCAGCTTCGAGCCGGTGATGCGCGCCGCGGCGCCGCCGCTCAATACGCCGTGGGTGATGTAGGCGTAGACATCCTTGGCGCCGTTGGCGAGCAGGGCGTCGGCGGCGTTGACCAGCGTGCCGCCGGAATCGACGATGTCATCGACCAGGATGCAGGTGTAGCCGGCGACGTCGCCGATCACGTTCATGACCTCGGATTCGCCGGCGCGTTCGCGGCGCTTGTCGACGATCGCCAGCGGCGTGTTGATGCGTTTGGCGAGGCCCCGCGCGCGCGCCACGCCGCCGACGTCGGGCGACACCACCATCACATTGGCGAGGTCGAACTTTTCCTTGATGTCGCGCACCATCACCGGCGAGGCGTACAGGTTGTCGGTGGGGATGTCGAAGAAGCCCTGGATCTGGCCGGCATGCAAATCGAGCGTCATGACGCGGTCCACGCCCGCATTGGTGATCAGGTTCGAGACCAGCTTGGCGGAAATCGGCGAGCGCGAGCCGACCTTGCGATCCTGCCGGGCGTAGCCAAAATACGGAATCACCGCGGTGATGCGGCGCGCCGAGGCGCGGCGCAGGGCATCGGTGACGATCAGCAATTCCATCAGATGGTCATTGACCGGATACGACGTCGACTGAATGATGAAGACGTCGGAGCCGCGGACGTTTTCCTGGATCTCGACGAAGATTTCCATGTCGGCGAAGCGCCGGACGCTGGCTTTGGTGAGGGACAGCTGCAGCCAGGAAGCGATTTCCTGGGCCAGAGCGGGGTTGGAGTTGCCGGCGACCAGCTTGATGGAGCCGTTTTTACCCGACATCGACGCGTCTCCCCGCGGCTTGGTGGATACAACGTTCAGCATATCGGATTACCCACGAACTGGACTGTCTCAACGAGCGAGGTGATATCAAGGACGCACGCGTGCTGGCAACCCGTGGACTGCGCTTTTCCTGCGCAAATTCAAGGTTTCGTCGTTAATGTTCGCTAAAGCTCAAAGCCATTTGCGTGGCAGCGGCAGGCTCCGGTACGTCCATGACGCTGGCCATCGCCGGGCCACTGCCGCGTAAAGCGGGGCCGGGGGCCGGTTGGGGCTCGCCTGGCGTGGTGCCGTTGATCATGCCGCCCAGGCCGGTGAGGCCGGCTTGCGCGATCCGGCGTAACACCAGGTCGTCGGCATTGGCCCAGGCATCGCTGCCCGCCCGGCCGGTCGGTTCCTCGCCGGAAACGCGCAGCGCGCGCTGCTGGTCGCGGTCGTAGACGTCCCAGACCCAGGCGATCGAGGTTTTGCCGCCGCGAATCTGGGCCGCGAGGTAGCTGCGCACACGATAGGCCGCGCTGTCCTGCCGCGAAACGACAGCGATGTTGCGAAGCTTCGCCTCACTGTCGAGCAGGTTGACGAGGCGGTCGAACACCTGCGGCGGCGGGCCATCGACGGATTCGAAGGCCACGGTGGCACTGCCGGGAGATGGAACCTGAGCAAAGGCTGCGGAGGGGCCTGTGGTGCTGGCGACATTGGCGCAGCCGCCGAGACCCAGCGCTACGGCCAGCAGCAGCGCGGCCGGCGCGAGGTGCGGTAATCGGAGGGCGGTGAAAGTGGCAAGTCGCATGCAACGTCCCGATTTCGACAAGGCCGTCCGCAGGCCATTCGACGGATCGAGGGATATCGTTAAAGCGCGTTAAGGTCTAGGGCGGGGTGGACACAGGTGTTGATGGAGCCTGGTAGCGACGCTGCCAACCCGTCGCTGACGTCCCGGTAAGCGAGCTTTTGCGAGCGCTTGGGCTCACCGGCCCGGGACGGCAGAGACTATTTCTCCAGCACGATGGCGTGGATCTGCCGGCCGTAATCCGGCTCGTTTCGGTGCACCGAGCGGCGATAGCTGAAGAAGTTCTCATCAGGATAGGTGTCGATGCCGGTATCGTCGATGGCGCCCACATCGGCGCGTGTCAGTCGCATGCGGATGTAGCCGGCGAGGTCGAACATCGCATGGCCGTCGCGCGCCGAGGGAATGAAGAACAGCGAATTTTCGCTGTCCTTGCGCACGAAACTTTCGACGAATTCGGCTCCGACCTCGTAGCTCGGCTGCCGGATCAGGGGGCCGATCGCCACCGTCATGTCGCTGCGGTCGGCGCCGAGTTTTTCCATGGCGTGGATGGTCGCTTCCAGGACGCCGGTGAAGGCGCCCTTCCAGCCGGCATGGGCCGCGCCGATCACGCGCGATTTGGGATCGACGAATAGCACCGGGCCGCAATCGGCGGTGGTGACGCCGAGCGCGAGACCCTCGACCCTGGTCACGATCGCATCTGCGCGCGGGCGCGTGGCCGCATCCCATGGCGCGGCGGCGACCGCGACGTCGGGGGAGTGAATCTGGTAGACGGTGAGGAAATGCGCGGGGTCGACGCCGATCTGCGCGGCCATGCGGCGGCGGTTTTCTGCGACATGGGATGGATCGTCGTTCGATCCCAGCCCGCCATTCAGTCCGGCATAGATGCCCGTCGAGACGCCGCCGTCGCGGCTGAAAAAGGCGTGGCGCAGGCCGGGAAGGGCGGCGAGTTTCGTTGCGGTCAGGGTCATGAGGCTTCGTTCTCGGTGCCTGTGTCGTCGCTCAGCGCGACCAGCGTTTCGAGGTTCGGATCGGAAATCCCGATCACCTTGAACATCGAGCCCATGCCGCCGCGACCGCTGTAGATCAGCCGCTTGAGCGCGCCGGTGACATCGTCCGCCACTTCCGGGCTGGCCTTGGCTATCAAGGTCTGGGCGCGGGTCTCGATGCCCAGTCGCTTGAGGAATTCGCCCTGCGATACCGGTCCGTGGACCCGGGCGCCGACGTCCTCGGCGGCGCGTCCCAGCGCCTGAAAATCGACATGGGAGGTGATGTCAGTCTCGCCGGGATTACGCAGCGGGTCGGCAAAGGAGTGCCGGGCGATTGCCTGCAGGGTGTCACCGGCGTCGGAGCGCAGATGGCCGTAATCGATCACCAGCGCCGCGCCGCCCTCGTCGCGAACGCGGCTGGCGATCTTCATCATCTCGGCATCGGGCCGCCATTCAAACACCGCGCCCATCGGGGCGGCGCGCACCAGCGGCGGCAGCAGAACCTCAAAATGCGGCATCGGCTCGGGTGCCGCACCGAAGCCAAGGCCGCCGTCGGCCTCGATCTCGACGGTGCGTTCGTGCCAGCCGTCGCTGTGCCTGACCGCCTGGTGCACCGGCAACACGTCGAAATATTCATTGGCGAGGATCACAGATGGTCCCGTCGGGACGCTGTCGAGGCTGTCGTGCCAATCGACCTTGCGGATGCCGGCCAAGGTCGCGCGCTGCTTGTCGCGCAGCACCGGGTTGATCTCGACGAGATGCACGTGCAGCGCTTGATATAATGGCGGCAGCACTCGCAAGGCGCGGAGCGCATCGGCCATCATGGTGCCGCGGCCTGGGCCGAGTTCGATCAGATGCAGCACCGGCGGTGATCCCATCGCGCGCCAGACCGACGCCGCCCACAGCCCGATCAACTCGCCGAACATCTGGCTGACTTCCGGTGCGGTGGTGAAGTCGCCCTCGCGGCCGAGCGGATCGCGCGAGACGTAATAGCCGTAGAGGGGGTGCGTCAGGCACAGCTGCATGTAGCGCCACACCGGCATCGGTCCGGCGGATTTGATCAGGCGCTGGATTTCTTCCTGGAGCGGCGAGCTGTCGATCACGTCAGGCCTTGCTGGCATGGGGGGCGGGACTCACCGCACCATGCCGCGGCGGCTTGCGCCAGGCCAGCACCATCAGGATCAATCCCACGACAATCATCGGCACCGACAGCAGCATGCCCATCGTCAGCCCGCCCCACAGGAAGCCAAGCTGCGGGTCCGGCTCGCGGAAGAACTCGCCGGTAATGCGCGCCAGGGCATAAAAGAAGATGAAGGCGCCAAGGATCATCCCCGGCCGCTTCAGCGCGCCGGCGCGGATCATCAAGGCGAGGATGATGAACAGCAAGATGCCCTCGAGCCCGGCCTCATAAAGCTGGCTGGGGTGGCGTGGGAGTGGCCCGCCATTGGGGAACACCATCGCCCACGGCACGCTTGCATCGGCGGCGCGGCCCCACAATTCGCTGTTGATGAAATTGGCCACGCGCCCCAGTAGCAGCCCGATCGGCCCGACCGCACAGGTGATGTCGCCGAGCGACAGGATCGGCAGCCCGCGTTTCCAGCAGAATGCCATCACCGCCGCCACGCAGCCGAGGAAGCCGCCGTGGAACGACATGCCGCCCTTCCACAATTCAAGGATTTCGGCGGGGTGGGCGACGAAGAAATCGAGGTTGTAGAACAGCACATAGCCGGTGCGGCCGCCGAGGATGATGCCGAGCGTTACCCACAGGATGAAGTCGTCGAACTCCAGCAGCGAGACCGGCGACGGCCCGCCCCACAGCCTCTCGCGCTTGATCAGCGCGCGGGCATAGGCCCAGCCCAGCACGATGCCGCCGATATAGGCCAGCGCGTACCAGCGGATCACGAGCGGGCCGAGCGCGATGGCGATCGGATCGAACACCGGAAAGGCTATGGTCAGGAAGGGGATGTCTGGAAAGGGCATGGCGTGGCTTACGAGTCCCGGCGTCGGCAGTAAAGCGCCACTGTATGACGATTGCGTGCCAGCGTGGAACACCCCAATCGCGCGGGCGGATGTGGCCGCGTCAGCGGACTTGAACTGCGCCGCCGGGATCGCCATTGTCGAATTCACGATCCCTTTCGATATGGCCTGACGGCCGGAGTTCCTGCCATGACCCAGACCAACAACCGGTTTTTCGATGAGATCGGCCGCCTGATGAACGACGCGGCCGGTGCCGCCCAGGGCGTCAAGCGCGAGGTTGATACGGTGGTGCGTAACCAGGCCGAAAAGATTCTGCGCGACCTCGATATCGTCAAGCGCGAGGAATTCGAAGCCGTGAAAGACATGGCCCGCCTCGCCCGCGAGGAAAACGAGACCCTGAAGGCGCGCATCGTGGCGCTGGAAGCCAAGCTCGGCGGGGCCTCGGAAGCCACCAGCGGCTAGAACGGCACCCGCGGGTGCTTGCCTTTACGCCTCGACATAGTCCGCGATGCTGGTCGGAGCGGGCACCGACAGGCCGTCTTCTTTAAGTCCGTCGATGTGAAATCGAATCGCGTCGCGGATTTCGATTTCGACGGCCTTGATGCTCTCGCCGGTCGCCACGCAGCCGGGCAGGTCGGGTACATAGGCCGAATAGTTACTCTCGGCCTTTTCGATAACCACTGCATAGCGCATCAGCGTCGTTCCTTGAGGCCGGACTTTTTCAAGATACTGGCAAACGTTCCCGTGCAAGGTCGTCCGTTCCCGGTGCAAGGTCGTCGGAGGGCTTGCCGGCCACGGTCACGCGCCCCGGCTTCAGCAAATGCCGATATTGACGGTGACTGCCGCGGGTCGGCGGGGAAGCGATACGCCTGATTTCCCCAAAAAAGCCCTGCATTTCCTTGTCTTTCCGGCCCTTTGGCGCTAAAAGCCCGGCACGTCTGCAGCCCCCGCACCCCTGGAGGCTTGCTGCGACGACGGAACGGGCCGCCCTGCGGCCTTTAACTTTTTTGAAAACAAGGACTTAAACGATGGCGACCGTCAAGGAATTGAAGGCGACCGTACGTTCGGCAGGCGGCAAGGGGGCCGCACGGGCAGTACGGCGCACCGGCCGAGTTCCGGGAGTAATCTATGGTGACAGCAAGCCCCCCGTGTCGATTTCGGTCGACGATGCCGAATTGCGCCAGCGCATTCTGGCCGGCCGCTTCCTCACCACGATCTATGACATCGACCTCGATGGCACCAAGCACCGCGTGATTCCGCGCGACTTCGCTCTCGATCCGGTGCGTGACTTCCCGCTCCACGTCGACTTCCTGCGCCTCGGCGTCGGCGCCACCATCCGCGTCAGCGTTCCCCTCCACCTCAAGGGCGCTGATACCGCTCCGGGCGTGAAGCGCGGCGGCACCATCAACATCGTCACCCACACCCTTGAACTCGAAGCCGAAGCCGACAGCATTCCGCAGTTCGTCGAAGCCGACGTTTCGGCGCTGGATATCGGTGGTTCGCTGCATCTGACGGACATCAAGCTGCCGAAGGGCGTCAAGACGCTGGCGCGCGCCGAAGATGTGACCCTGGTCACGATCGTGCCGCCGTCGGGCTATGGTGAAGAGCAGGCTGGCGGTGCCGCTGGTGCTCCGGCCGCTGGTGCGGCTCCTGCCGCGGCTGCCGCTGCCAAGGCTCCGGCCGCTGGTGCCAAGGCTCCTGCTGCCGGCGCGAAGGCCCCGGCTGCTGCCAAGGCGCCCGCCGCTCCGGCGAAGAAGAAGTAAGCCAACGCGGGATTCCGCGTCATGCGACTCTTTGTTGGTCTCGGAAACCCTGGTGCGAAATACCAGGGCAACCGGCACAATATCGGGTTCATGGTTCTCGACGAGATGGCGCGGCGTCACGGTTTTGCACCGTGGCGCCGCCGCTTTCAGGGCGAGACATCAGAAGGCACGCTGGGCCGCGAACGGGTCATCCTGTTGCGTCCGCTGACCTTCATGAACGACTCCGGTACCTCGGTTCAGGCTGCTGCCAGCTTCTTCAAGATCGCGGTGGGGGAGATCGCGGTGTTTCACGACGAACTCGAACTGCCGTTCTCCAAAGTACGCGTCAAGGTCGGTGGCGGCATCGCCGGGCATAACGGTCTGCGCTCGATCTCCGCGCATGTAGGCAACGACTATCGTCGCGTCCGGCTCGGCATCGGCCATCCCGGCGTCAAGGAACTGGTGCACAACCATGTGCTCAGCGATTTCGCCAAGGCCGAGCGGCCGCAGCTGGAAGCACTGATTGACGCGGTGTCGGACAATGTGGCGCTGCTGGCCGATGGCCGCGACTCCACGTTTCAGAACAAGGTGCATCTGACGATGCAGGCCAAGGGATTCACGTCGAAGGACGACAACGGCACCTGACGGATTTTCGTTGGTGCCGGACTTGCAACACACGCCGTCATGGCCGGGCCTGTCCCGGCCATCCACGATGTTCCGCGCGAACGTGGATGCCCGGCACACGCCGGGCATGACGAACTCTGAAACTGAGGATGTCATGGGATTCAAATGCGGTATCGTCGGGCTGCCGAATGTCGGCAAATCGACGCTGTTCAATGCGCTCACCGAAACTGCCGCAGCGCAGGCGGCGAACTATCCGTTCTGCACCATCGAGCCCAACGTCGGTGAAGTCGCCGTGCCGGACAAGCGGCTCGACATGCTCTCCGAGATTGGCAAGTCGCAGCAGATCATTCCGACGCGCCTGACCTTCGTTGATATCGCTGGTCTCGTGAAGGGCGCCTCGAAGGGCGAAGGCCTGGGCAACCAGTTCCTCGCCACCATCCGCGAAGTCGATGCGGTGGCGCATGTCGTGCGCTGCTTCGTCGATGACGACATTACCCATGTCGAAGGCAAGATTGATCCGCTGGCCGACATCGAGATCATCGAAACCGAGCTGATGCTGGCCGATCTCGAATCCTGCGAGAAGCGCATCGACAATCTCACCAAGAAAGCCAAGGGCAACGACAAGGACGCCAAGGACCAGCTCGATCTGGTGCAGCGCGCTCTGGTGCTGCTGCGCGAGGGCAAGCCGTCGCGCTTCCTTGAGCGCAAGCCGGAAGAAGAGCGCGCTTTTGGCATGCTCGGCCTGCTGACCTCGAAGCCCGTCCTCTATGTCTGCAACGTCGAGGAAGGCGCCGCGGGCGAGGGCAATGCCTATTCCAGGCTGGTCGCGGAGCACGCCGCAAAAGAGGGCGCGGTGGCCGTGGCGATCTCTGCCAAGATCGAGGCCGAGATCTCGACGCTGTCGCGCGCCGAACGCGCCGAATTCCTGGAGACGCTGGGCCTCGAAGAAGCCGGTTTGGATAAGCTGATCCGCGCCGGTTACAAGTTGCTGGACCTGATCACCTACTTCACGGTCGGGCCGAAGGAGGCCCGCGCCTGGACGATCGACCGCGGCACCAAGGCGCCGCAAGCGGCGGCGGTGATCCACACCGACTTCGAGAAGGGCTTCATCCGCGCCGAAACGATCGCCTATGACGACTACGTCACGCTGGGCGGCGAATCCGGCGCCCGTGACGGCGGCAAGCTGCGTCTCGAAGGCAAGGAATACGTCGTTGCCGATGGCGACGTGCTGCACTTCCGGTTCAATAACTAAACCCAGGCTTGTTCCCCCGGACGCCGCGCAGCGTGAAGAACGCTGCACCGCGTCCGGGGCAGGGCAGATGCCTCAATGCCCCTGGATGTGGCCCTGATCGCGGATTGCACCGAGGTGCTCGTTGATCCGGAACACGATCAGGATGAACTCCGCAGCGATGCGCGAGAAGATGATACCGACGATGGTGCCGGCGAGGCTCGACAGCACCAGGATAAATCCGCCGAACGGGCTGACCGCCATCGCGGCGAGGCCGGAAAACATGCCGGATATGCCGAACAGGATCATCAGGACCATCACCAGCCAGTAAAACGTCTTGATGATGGTGGGCGTGATAAAGCGGTCCCATTGAAACAGATCGCGAAATTCAAACATCGGTTAGTCTCCCCCGGCGCGTCGATTGGAATAAAATGGCAAGCAAAAGCTGGTGCCGGATATAGTCGCGTCTAACATTGTCCTGAGCGTGATCGTGGCCAGCCATGCAGCGCGAACGGTTGAGATTGCTGCAAATAACGGCCACAATCAGACTTCCTCGACGGCATCCCCATCATGACCATGACATTTGAAGATTTCCAGCCGGGTCTCCTCGGCAGCTACGGGCCGCGCCACGTCACGCGCGAGGAAATCATTGCGTTCGCCAGGGAATACGACCCGCAACCGATGCATCTTGACGATGAGGCGGCCAACGCCTCGATGCTCAAGGGCCTTGCCGGGTCGGGCTGGCACATGTGCGCGCTGATGATGCGTATGATGTTCGACGGCTTCCTGCACGAGACCGCCTCACTGGGCTCGCCCGGCGTCAACGAGATGCGCTGGCTGGCGCCGTTTCGTCCCGGCGACGATCTGATGCTCGATGTCGAGGTGGTGGAAGCGCGGCCATCGATGAGCCGGCCGTCGATCGGCATCGTCACGTTCAAATGCAGCACGCGCAATGCGAAGGGGCCGCTCTCCGAGATGATCGTGGCTGTCATCATCGGCCGCGCCACTGTGGCGGAGCAGGCATAAGATGAGATTTCTCGAAAACCTCGAAGTCGGCCAGCGTCGCGAGCTCGGCTCGTTCACCTTCACGCCCGAGCTGATCAAGAAATTCGCAGTGCAGTTCGATCCGCAACCGTTCCATCTCGACGAAGAGGCCGGACGCAAATCGTTGTTTGGCGGGCTCACGGCTTCCGGCTGGCACATCGCGGCAGTTGGCATGAAGCTGTTGGTTGCCGACGGCCAGCGGATGATGGCCGAAGCCAAAGCGCGCGGCGAGGAGCCCGCAGTGTGGGGACCATCGCCCGGGTTCCGCGAACTGCGCTGGATCAAGCCCGTGCTGGCTGGCGACACGATCAGCTACGCCAATGAAGTCGCCTCGGTGCGCGCCACGGCGTCGCGGCCGGGCTGGGGTATCGTGCAGGCGCGGAACACTGCCAGCAATCAGCACGGCGAGCTGGTATTTTCCTTCCTCGCCTCTGCCTTCGCGCCGCAACGGGGCAATGTTGCTTAAAAAACGCTGTGCTTAACCATTACACAGTTTGGTCAGGGAACCGCCTTGTTGTTAAGGCGTTCTGAACCTTGTGTTGGTGATGTACGACACACGACGACGTGATGATCTCTGGGGACGACAATGGCTGACCGCACTGGACTGAAATTCGTGGGCTTTATCTTCGCTAGCGTGACGCTGGCGGTGATGTTCGCGACCTGCATGGTGGTGAAGGGTTACGCCGACGGCGCCTATACGCTCGACACGGCATCGATCCCGACCGACCGCTAACATCCTTCGTTAGCGACCGCTGCGTTCTGCAAAGCAGGCACGGCGAAGTAGAGACCGCTCAGCGGCTCCAGCCCCAGGCCAGAATTACCACCGCCACCATCAGTAGTCCGACGAAGCGCACGATGATGGTGCCGATCTTCGGCTGCACCCTGCGCACGGGAATCGGATCGGTGGTGTTTGGCCGGATGGTTTTCACGAACGACAGCCCCAACTATAGAAGCGCGCGAAGCGCTTGGGCTTTGGTCGCGGGGATGACTGCCTGCGTTCAATGCATGCCACAAAAAACGCCGCGCTCCCGATGGGAGGCGGCGTTTTTGGTATTCAGTGCCGGCGCAATCAGTCGTGGCGCAGGCCGTCGGCGGTGCGCTTCCACTGCGCGACATTGTCGGCGATCAACCGGGTCGACTTCATCGCGGCCTGGCTAAGCTGCGCGTAGCCGGAGATCTCACGCTGGACGCGCTGGCCTTCGGCATGCAGCAGGTCGCGCAAGCTTTCCAGTTCGCCGACGAGATTCTCGATCTCGGCGAGCGAGGTGCCGGCGACGCGCTGGATCAGCGAGTTCACGCTGTTGACTGTGGCTTCGGTGCTGGATTCGAGCGGCAGGTCTGCGGGCGTCCCGCTGCCGCTGCTCACGATGCCAGCCGCCGGGCGGCGCAGATAGGCGACGTCGTTGCGCACGAAATCGCGGATGCCCGCTTCGACTTCGGAGACGGCTGCCAGATCGCTGTCTTCGGTGACGGATTCGGTTTTATCGGGATGGATCGCATTCATCGGCTCTTCCTTGTTTCGCATTGAGCGAGCGCGGATTGTCCCCCGCACGACGAACTCACTTCACCATCAAGTCACTGGAATTTGACCAGAACGGGGCCGTAGTGCGGCAATGCCCGTGTTTGACGATTATCGCTCAGCGGGGTGAAGGATTTCTTACTGCTTACCAGCTGTGCTTGAAGCCGGCGGTGAGGCTCTTGTTCGCCGGGCCCTGCAGGGTTTCGCTGATCGTGCCCGAAATATTGACGCCGCCGAACAGCTTTTGCTCGGCGCCGACCTTGCGCAGCCATTTATCGTCGGTGGTGGCTAGCGTCTGTCCGGCGATGAAGCTGGTGCCGCTGTCGGTGACGCTCAGTCTGGCGAGCTGGTCGGTCTCGTAGCTGCGGGTGAGGCGGCCATTGAAGCCGACCGCCGGCGCGTTGCCCTGCTGGATGATGTTGTAGCCGTTCTGCAGAGTCAGCGAATACTGGTTGCCGGCGAGCGGCACCAACTTGCTGAGCGAGGTGCCGAACTTGCTTTGGTCCGCCAGCGGATCGACGCGTGCCTCGATTGCGGTCTTGTCCCAGATCGAGGCGACGCCGGGCGCGGTCATCGCCGCCCAGGCGCTGCCGCCGGAGGAGGCCTGGCTGCCATCGCCGTACTTGTTGCGGTAAGCATCCGAGGCGCTGCGCGCCGCGTTCTGCCCGGCTACGTTGAGGTCCGCGCCGACGCGCGTATCCCAGAATGGCAGCAGGGGCTGTTTCACCGACAGCGCCGAGGAGCCGTCGGCATTTTTCTGCGAGGTCCAGGCAGAGCCGGCTGCCTTGTCCGCGGTGCGTTGCTCGCGCGGCGAAGCGCTGGCTGTCGGTGCGCGGCCTGTATCCAGCAATGTCCAATCCGGCTCGGGGACCACGTCCATCGCTGGCGGCGGCGAGGGGTCGACGGATTCGATCTCGCCGGGCGGCTGGGCCAGATCGAGGCCGCGCCAGGGATCCTCGGCGGAGGCCCGCGTCGGCGCCGCTGCGGCAGCGGTCAGTGCCACCAGCAGGCCCATCATGGTTGGTTTGAATGTGGTTGCCATCGTGCAGCCGATGCCCAGACTAGGTAGATCAGCACAGAATACCAACGGCTCGTCGGAATTGTGGCGTCGCAATAATTTTGGGCGGAACTGATCGGCGACGTAACGCTTGTCCTGACGCGCAGTCAGCGCGACATCAATTCCTAGGAAATCTCATGAAAAAATTAGCACTGCTCGCCGCCGCCGCCGTTGTCGCGATTTTCGCCGCCGCTCCCGCCTCCGCGCAGGGCATGCATCGTGACGGCATGCGCCATGGCGGCATGCATCGCGCTGGCCCGCACATGGGTCGCCCGCACGTTCGCCGCGCGCCGCGTATTGTCGTGATGCCGCGCCGCCATCATCACCACCGCGGTCATATGATGCGCTGATCGCGCTTTAGCGCTTTCGCAGCAACGGCCCCGCTGATGCGGGGCCGTTTTGCGTTCAGAAGCCCATCGGCAGGCGCGTGCGGAAAAACACCATGATCAGCGCTGCGCCCACGACGGTGCCGCGGGTACCGCCGAGCGCTGCGCCGGCCGGGCGCCGCGCCGGCCATGCGGGCCACAAGCCGGACGCGGCAAGCGCCAGTGCGACCGACAGCAAGCCCCACGCGCTCCAATGCAGGCCGACGCTGGACCCGGACTGCCGCTTATTTCTTCGGTGACGATCCGGCCGCGGTCTTGCCGGCGGCGAACGGATTGACGGGGGTGGTGCCGCCCTTCTTCAGGTTCTTGTCGGCCTTCGGCTTCTTTTTTTCCTTGTTCGACTTCATCTGACCCTTGGCCATGGCGATATCCTCGGCGCCCGGGGAATGGATTCGGCGCACACAAGAAATAGCAGATCGCGCAGAGTTTGTATCTGGCGGTTCCGCGTGCGCCGTCCGGTTGCGGCGCAGCGCTCAGCAGAGCGCCTCCACGACGCAGGTGAACGGCGAATATATGTGGAGCAGCGAACGCGGGGTGCCGTAGTAGTTGCGATAGTGGAAGTCGCCGGCCTGGCCGTAATAGCCCGCCACGCGCGGCGAGTTGCGGACCCAGCCGGGATCTACCGTCTCGACTGTTTCGGCCGCCGCGCGCCGGCCGCCGCCCGCCTGCGGCTCCGCAAACACCTGGCCCAGCCGGGAGCGGTTGGCCATGTCGGCCGCAGAGGCGGTGCCCAGAGAAACCACCAGCGCCAGCGCGACGAAGGGCAGCAATTTCGGCATGGTCAGTCTCCGGTGATTCGTCGATCATAGCGAAGCGCCGTTAGGATTGGTTAACGCCCGGCAAGATGTCGGCGCGCGGGAGGATGGCATGCTGCGTTTGTTGCGATGGATGACATTGCTGGCGGTCACCGTGTCCGCGCCGGCTTTGGCGCAGCCGGCGCCGGAGGTGTTGCGCGATCTGGCGCCGACCGGCGTGCTCCGCGCCGCGATCAATTTCGGCAATGGCGTGCTGGCGCAAAGAGGCGAAGACGGCGCGCCGCGCGGCGTCTCTGCCGACCTCGCCACGGAGTTGGCAAAGCGACTCGGCGTAGCGGTGGCGTTCGTGCCCTATGAGGCCGCCGGCAAGGTGTTCGAGGGCGCCAGGACGGGCGCCTGGGATGTCGGCTTCATGGCGATCGAGCCGGTGCGTGCTGCGGAAATCACGTTCACCGCGCCCTATGTCATCATTGAGGGCACCTACATGGTCCGGCAGGATGCGGCCTTCAAGGAGGTCGGCGATGTCGACCGCCCCGGCGTCAGGATCGCCGTCGGTCTCGGCTCGGCCTACGACCTCTATCTCACCCGCACCGTGCAGAAGGCCACCGTGTTGCGCGCCAGGGCCGGCGGCGGCACTGCGATGATCGAGATGTTCCTGCAGGACCAGCTCGACGTTGCTGCCGGTGTCCGCCAGCAGCTCGATGCCTATGCCAAGGATCATCCGGAGATGCGGGTGATGACCGGCTACTTCCAGGAGATCAGGCAGGCGATGGGGATGCCCCGCGTCGAGGGCCTGCCGCGCGCGGCCGGCGCTAAATATCTCGCCGACTTCGTCGAGGAGATGAAGGCGTCGGGCTTCGTGGCCGCGGCGCTGAAGCGAAGCGGGCAGGTGGCGGACGTGGCGCCCGCTGGCAAATAACGGTCGGCGTCTTGCTGCCATGCGCGCCGTGCCTTCCGGGTTGCGCCCGCATGGCTTGACTTCGCGCGGGTGACGGCCAATCTCGCTCGGGTAAAAAATATCAAGAATAACAACTTCAAAAATACCCGGGAGAGACCTATGGCCGAGGCCTATATCATCGACGCAGTTCGCACGCCCCGCGGCATCGGCAAGGTCGGCAAGGGCGCGCTCGCGGAACACCATCCGCAGCATCTCGCCGCCACCGTGCTGCGCGCCATCGCCGAGCGCAACCATCTCAACACCGCTGACGTCGATGACGTGATCTGGTCGACCTCGACCCAGCGCGGCAAGCAGGGCGGCGATCTCGGCCGCATGGCCGCGCTCGACGCCGGCTACGACATCAAGGCTTCCGGCACCACGCTCGACCGCTTCTGCGGCGGCGGCATCACCGCAGTGAACTTTGCCGCGGCGCAGATCATGTCGGGCATGGAAGACGTGGTGATCGCCGGCGGCACCGAGATGATGTCGCTCACAGGCGCGATGGCTGCCGAGGACATGGCCGCCGGCAAGCCGCCGCTCGGCATGGGCTCCGGCAACAAGCGCCTGGCACAAGTGCATCCGCAGTCGCACCAGGGCATCTGCGGCGACGCCATCGCCTCCATGGAAGGCATTACGCGCGAGGCGCTCGATGCGCTGGGGCTTGAGAGCCAGCGCCGCGCCGCTGTCGCCATTGCCGAGGGGCGCTTCGACAAGAGCCTGATCCCGGTGAAGGACGACGAAGGCAATGTCGTGCTGGCGAAGGACGAATTCCCGCGCCCCAACACGACAGCGGAAGGCCTCGCCGGCCTCAAGCCCGCTTTTGCCGCGATGGCCGATCATCCGCTCGACGACAAGGGCACGACCTATCGCAGCCAGATCAACCAGAAATATCCCGACCTGAAGATCGAGCATTTTCATCACGCCGGCAATTCCTCGGGCGTCGTCGACGGCGCTGCAGCGCTGCTGCTGACCTCGAAGGACTATGCCGACAAGCACGGCCTCAAGCCGCGCGCGCGCATCGTCGCGATGGCCAATATCGGCGACGACCCGACCTTGATGCTGAACGCCCCGGTGCCGGCCGCGCGAAAAGTGTTGGCGAAGGCCGGGCTCACCGTGGACGACATCGACCTCTGGGAGATCAACGAGGCTTTCGCCGTCGTCGCGGAAAAGTTCATCCGGGATCTCAAGCTCGACCGCGCCAAGGTCAACGTCAACGGCGGCTCGATCGCGCTCGGTCATCCGATCGGCGCGACCGGCGCGATCCTGATCGGCACCGTCCTGGACGAACTGGAACGGCGTGGCTTGAAGCGCGGCCTCGTCACCATGTGCGCTGCCGGCGGCATGGCGCCGGCGATCATTATCGAGCGGGTGTAGTTCACTGTCGTTCCGGGGCGCGCGCAGCGAAAGCTGCGCGCGAACCTCAGCTACTCCAATTGGAGTGGCGGGGAACCTCGACATGCCCGAACATTTCGGGATTCCGGGTTCACGCTTTATCGGCTGCGCCGATCGAAGCGCGCCCCGGAATGACAGTGCCTCCGGAACAGAATTGCAGTGCCCACGCGCCGTCGGTTTCGCGCTCATGCGCAAAGCGGGCCTCCCGGTGTGCCCCCCGCGAAAAACGAGGGGGATGACGCGCCGAAAGGCGCAATTGGTATCAAGTCGCGCTCCGGACTGCGGCGTGCGAGCCGCCTCCCGGACCGCGTCGCCTTTCGGCGCGCCATCACGGCGATTTCTGTCCGGGGGACCGTGCTTCCGGGTACTGGGCGTATCATCCAGCCGGATTTCGCCGGCCTTCTCCCGCACCCGTCCAGCCGCCAAGCGGCAGAGCCCCGTAGTGGGCCCGGACGATGACCCCCGGCCTCCCGGGTCCGTGGGTGCGAGCCACGTCCGCAGGCGCCGCATCCCGCTCCACTCAACGAGCGCCCTCGAGAAGCGCCCCTCACGAGCGGGACGGAGAGGGGTATATAGTCTTGTAGGAATGTTGTCAATGGGGGTGACTGCTCTGTCACGCACCAAACTTGTCTGAATATCTTGGGATTAGACTAAACGCTCGATATGATTGTTCGCGCTTGCTGCTACAACTGCAGAAACTAAGACAATAGCAGCGTACTACAAATGTTGTGCGGTGCGGAACTGCGACGTTCATTATTTCCGGTTGGACCATGAAGAGAGATTCTAGTCAATGTTGACCAGGGTACGTGGCCGAGAGGAGCGCCGGTGCCGCCCGAGCTTTCGGTTGCCGTGGGTATGCAAGAAGTAAACTTGGCATCGGCATTTTTGATGCTGGGTACGCTTACTATGCCGGACCTATTGTCGCCCGCGTCCCCTGCACGGTTTTGGGCTTGGCTTCGATATTTCGAGTCGATCAGGCCGTCGTCCGATCTGCGAATAAGTATGGATTTCGCTGGGTTGGATCCACACCAAAAAGGAATTTTAAGCGACGATTTTGGCGTAGCGCTTTCTACGCAATGGTTTTTCGACCGCATAGGCGGATTTTCTGATATAGTTGATGGTCGTCGATTTATGCTGCAATTCGCACACTTACTTCCTCCAAAAACGAAAGCCGCGACGGCGAAAGTTGGACCTACAAAGGCTCCAGATTACGTCATTAAGGATCGAAGCGGAAAGTGGCACGTTGTTGAATGCAAGGGTACCCAATCAGGCCGAGCACATCGGGATAAGTTCTTAAAGGACGCATTGGCCCAGAAGAGAATCATACAGATCAATGGGCGATTTAGGGGTGAGAGGCTCGCTATGGGCCTCGCAATTTCGAATGAACAAAGCCAAACAGCGAGCGAATTGAGGGTTGTTGATCCCGAAACAGACCCTTTAATTTCATTGAATGAGCAGCAATCTGAAGAGATCGACGCAGCGGCTCATCGCATCGCGATAGCGCGTGCCTTGGGAGTTGTCGGCTTGGGCGAAATGGCGGTTGAATTGTCGCTTCCCGTCGAAAGCGGAGCAACAGACTTTCTCCGTCCGAACGAAAGGTTGCGAATGCGATCTGCCCGATCCGACAGAAAAGCTTTGCTGAGGAGCAAATGCGTGAGCGCACGTTGGAGAGACGCAGGTTTCACGGCGTCAGGTTTGAGTCCCGATCGGTAACCATCGACGACTCGCTCTTAAACGGAACAGGCCCGCTTAAAGGAATCCGAGTCGTTCAAGGCGTCAACCGTGATCTGATAGAGGAGATCGCTGGCGGAATGTCAGACGAAACATTTCGTGACAGCGTTGAAGCTTATACGAAAGACGCAGTCATCAAAATTCGGACCACTGGATCGCGTACGACGTTAACTTACGGCGACGTCCTGTACGCTACGTTGGATCTTAAAGAAAAATAGTGCATGTACTCTAGAGTAGTAAGTATTTCAGCTACCTCTTCTTCCACCCACCGCGATGCCCCGGCGCGCCGCCTGAGCTTCTTGCCGCGGGCCCGAACTCCGGCCCCGACTGCCGAGAATCCTTCGGCTGGAAGATCTTGCTCTCCGTGCCCGGGCCCATTTCATCCAGCGTCGGCTTGCGCGGCCGGCCGACTTTCTTGCCGCGGTCGGGAACGACCTCGTGCCATCCGGCGATGCCCATCTCGTCGAGGCCGGGCTTGTGCACTTTCGATGACGGCGTGTTGTTGCCGCCGCGCTTGGCGGACTGCTTCGGCATATTCGCCGAAGCGCCGAACTGCTTGTCGCCCTTGAACGAGCCGGCCTTGCCTTGCACGGTGCGCTGCTTGGCGGTGGGGTCGTCGACCACCGCCAGCTCGGTCGCGCGCAGGCGCTTGACCTCGTCGCGCAGGCGGGCGGCTTCCTCGAAATTGAGGTCGGCGGCGGCCTCGCGCATCCTTGTTTCCAGATCTGACAGCACGGCTTCAAAGTTGTGGCCGATGGCCATGACATCATCCGCCATGCCGCCATTGCCGATTTCCACCAGCACGTGGTCGCGCTCGTAGACCGAGTTCATGATGTCGCCGATCGACTTCTTGATGCTCTCCGGCGTGATGTTGTGCAGCGTGTTGTATTCGACCTGCT